>DATGCY010000575.1:0-26807 GCA_035311385.1 Candidatus Methylomirabilota bacterium | reverse complement strand
CTCGCCCCAGACGTCGTGCTTTCCAATCACTTCACCCCTGATCGCGTGCGTCACCTCATCACGATGGGAGCCCGCCGGCTCGATTACCAGGGTGAGTCCCGCGTTGTGCTCGAACAGAGCGGTGTCCCGGCGCAAGCCATCGTGGCCCTGTCCCAGCCCGTGAAGACGACGGAGGCGGAGCTCAAGGTGGTGGGAGAGGTGGCGCGATCCCGCGGCTGGCGGCGGGTCATCCTCGTGACCTCACCGCAGCACTCCCGCCGCGTGAAGCTCGTGTGGACACGCCAAGCGCCCGCGGACATCGAGAGCATCGTCCGCGTCGCCCAAGACGACGACTTCCTCGACGGCGACTGGTGGCGCAAGCGCCGCGAAGCCGAGGCCGTCCTCCACGAATACCTCGGCCTCGCCGCCATCTACCTCGGCATCTCTCCCCTCCTGAAATAACTCCACGGCCCTCCCGCGGGCAGCGGGCGAGGCGTAGTCGTTCTACATTGAGCCCGCCGCCGGGCGCGCCAACGAAGCAGCTGGGCCCTTATCGGTCCATTGCGCAGACACCGACTAGTGTCGATATTCTGCGGCCGTCAGGCGGCCGCGAAGGGTCCGCATGCGAGGCGGCACCCGACGGCGGCGGGCGAGGCGTAGTCGTTCTACGTTGAGCCCGCCGCCGAGGGCGCCAATGAAGCGGGCGGGCCCTTATCGGCGTATTGCCAGGTGCTCACTGGAGTCGATACCCCGCGGCCGTCAGGCGGCCGAGAAGGGTTCGCATGCGAGGCGGCGCCCGACGGCGGCGGGCGAGGCGTAGTCGTTCTACGTTGAGCCCGCCGCCGAGGGCGCCAACGAAGCAGGCGGGCCCTTATCGGCCGCCTGACCGACCGTAGTCGTCGCTCTTGCGAATGATGTCATCCTCCCCGAGATACGAGCCGTGCTGCACCTCGATGATCACCACGGGCACCCGGCCGGGGTTCTCGATGCGGTGCCACGCTCCGAGCGGCACGTCGACGGCCTGGCGGGCCCTAAGGCGCTTCGTCCGCCCGTCCACGATGACGCGCGGTGATCCCGCCACCACCACCCAGTGCTCCGCGCGCCGGCGATGGCGCTGAAGGCTGATGCGGTGGCCTGGATCCACGGTCAGACGCTTCACCTTGTAGCCGCCTCCTTCGAGAATGTTCTCGAATCCTCCCCAGGGGCGGGGCTCGAAGCCGTCGGCGCGAGCCTTGCGAGCGGCGGGACGACGAGCGCGAGCGGATCCCTTGACGGACGCCATTAGCCCTCCAGCCGAATAACGCGGGCGAAATCGGCCTCGACGGCCTTGGCGACTTCCTCCATCACCTCCGGGGGCACGTCCTCGTCGAGGAGCAACACGACGATGGCATTGCCCCGCTTGGTACGCCGGCCCACGTGCATGGACGCGATGTTGACGTTGCGCCGGCCCAGGATGGTCCCGATCTTGCCGACCATGCCCGGCCGGTCCTCGTAGGAGAGCACGAGGATGTGGCCCTCGGGGACGAACTCGATGTGCAGGTCGCGCAGGCGCACGATGCGAGGTACCCCGTCGAACACCGTGCCCGCGATGATCTTCCGCCCCGAGCCCGCGTAGGTGGTCACGGTGATCAGGTTGGTGTAGCCGGTAGGGGCGGCTTCGTCGGTGGCGATGGCCACCTCGAGCCCACGCTCCCGGGCCACGAAGCGCGCGTTCACCAGATTGACGGCCTGGGCCGTCACCCCGCCCAGTAAGCCGTTGAGCACGGCCCGGCCGATGAGCTCGGGGTCGCGATGAGCCACGTGGCCCGCCACCTCCACCGCCACGCGCTCCACGTTGTCCTTCTCGAGCTGCAGGCAGAAGCGACCGAGGATCTCCGCGAGGGTCACAAAGGGCCGGAGCTCCGCCATACTTTCGCGGTCGCCCACCGGCACGTTCACCGCGTGCTCGACGAGCTCGCCGTCGCGGAAGGCCACGAGCTGGCGGGCCACGTCGATGGCCACGTTCACCTGGGCCTCCTGGGAATTGGCACCCAAGTGCGGAGTCACCACCACGCGTGGATGCTGCACAAGTCGCTTCACCTGCGGAGACACGGGCGGCTCCTCCGTCCATACATCGATGGCCGCTCCCGCCACGTGACCGGAGTCGAGGGCGTCGAGGAGGGCCACCTCGCTGACAATGCCCCCGCGCGCGCAGTTGACGAGGCGCACCCCCGGCTTCATGAGGGCGATCTCGTGGACGGACAGCATGTTCTCCGTCTCGTCGGACAGCGGCACGTGCACCGTCACGATGTCGGACTGGGTCAGGAGCGACTGGAGATCGGTGAGGCGCACGTTGAGGTCGCGAGCGCGGCTCTCCGGGATGTACGGATCGTAGACGAGCACGTCCATGTCGAAGGCGCGGAGGCGGGCCGCCACGCGCGAGCCCACTTTGCCCAGCCCGATCACGCCCGCCGTCTTGCGGAAGAGCTCCGAGCCGTAGATGCCGCGGTCCCATGTGAGGTGCTTGAGGGCCGCGTGTGCGGCGGGGATCTTGCGCACGAGCGCCAGGAGCATGCCCACGGTGTGCTCGGCGGCCGAGACGACGTTGCCGTAGGGCGCGTTGGCCACGATGACGCCCTGTCGCGAGCAGGCGTCGATGTCGATGTTGTCCACGCCCACCCCCGCCCGCCCGAGGAATCGGAGACGGCGGGCGTGGGCAAGGAACTCGGCATTCACCGTGGTCGACGAGCGCGTGATGATGGCCTCGCTGCCCGCGATCTTCTGGAAGAGCTCCTCCCGCGGCATCTTGGAGGAGACCTGCTCGACGTCGAAGCCCCGATCCGTGAGGTGGGCGACCCCTTCCTGGGCGATGGCGTCAATGATCAACACCTTCATGGATCCAATGCTAGCACGCAGGGTCGAGAGACCCCGAACCCGAGCGACGAGCCAGCGCTCGGCGACGGCGGAGAAAGCGCAGGAACTGATAGCCCTCGGCGAGGCGGCGCCGCATCATCCCCCCATCCCGCAACATCTCCGCGCCGAGCGAGATCATCTTGCGCGGGCGGAAGTAGAAGCGCCGATACGCCTCGTCCATCGAGCGGTAGATCTCCGTCCGCGACAGGTGCGGGTAGCCGATGGCGCTCACCTGCAGGCCGCCCTCATCGACGAGCCGCTCCGCCTCGAGCCACCCCTCGCGCTCTGCCTGCTCGTGGAGCGCGGTGCCCGGATAGGGAGCGGCCAGCGAGACCTGGATGGTGTCGGGATCGATCTCGCGGGCGAAGCGGATGGTCTCCTGGATGGTCTCGCGCGTCTCCCCAGGCAGGCCGAGGATGAAGGTCCCGTGGATGGCGATGCCGAGAGCCTTGCAGTCGCGGGTGAAGCGCCGGGCCACGTCGAGCCGGACCCCCTTCTTGATGTTGTTGAGGATTTGCTGGTTGCCCGACTCGTAGCCCACGAGGAGGAGGCGCAGCCCGTTGTCTTTGAGGACCTTGAGGGTCGCGTACGGCACGTTCGCCTTGGCGTTGACCGACCAGGTCAGGCCGAGCCGGCCCAGGGCGCGCGCGATTGCCTCCGCACGCGGCAGGTCGTCGGTGAAGGTGTCATCGTCGAAAAAGAACTCCTGCACCTGGGGAAAGAGGCGCTGGGCCAGCGCCATCTCCTCGGCGACGTGCGACACGCTGCGCGTGCGATACCGCTGCCCGCCCACCGTCTGCGGCCACAGGCAGAAGGTGCACTTCGACCGGCAGCCGCGTCCCGTGTAGAGCGAGACGTACGGATGGCGAAGGTAGCCGATGGCGTAGTGCTCCACCGTGAGATCGCGGTGGTACACGGGCGTGACGAACGGGAGGAGATCCATGTTCTCGAGGATGGGTCGGTCGGAGGTACGCCGCACCCGACCGTGGGCGCGATACGCGAGACCGGCCACGCGCTCGAGGGGCCGCCCCTCCGCGATTTCCTGGATCGTGAAGTCGAACTCGGTGGCCGCGGCGAAGTCGAGCACGGGGGCCGCTTCGAGGGTCGCCTCGGGCGCCACGGCCACCGCCGCCCCCACCATGCCGATCCGCAGCTCGGGATTCTCCGCGCGGAGGGCCTCGGCCACCTTCACGTCGCCCGCGAAGGAGGGCGTGCTCGTGTGCATGACGCAGAGGTCGTACTGGCGCGCGAGGGGCCGGACGTCGTCGAGGGTGAGGCCGTCGGGGGGCGCATCGATGAGGCGCGAGCCCGGCACCAGCGCCGCGGGCTGGGCCAGCCACGTCGGGTACCAGAACGATCGGATTTCGCGCCGCGCCTGATAGCGTGAGCCGGCGCCGCCGTCGAAGCCGTCGGTCGAGGGCGGATGAAGGAACAGGGTACGGAGGTAGTCTGTTGCCATGTCAGCGCTCAGGATAGCAAAACGCGGGGTTACCGTCGGGGGACCGAGGCATAGAGCCAGCGGCCGTTCTCGACCCGAAGTAGCGCGACACGATCGGCGGGCAGGGTCGCGATCACGGAGTGACGCGGATCGCGCGGCGTCACCAGTAATAGGGGTGTCCCGGAGAGCCAGGCCTCGCGCAAGGCCGTCGCCGTCCAGAAGGCGGGCGTCGAGTCGGGAAACGTCGCCCCAATGCCGAGGACGCTTCTTCCTGCATCGACGAGGATCGGGCGGCGGCCCCCATAGAATTCGAGCGCGCCGGAGTTCTCGATGGGCCCTTCGTGGACGAGCACGGTCTCGGGCGTGGTGAGCCGGCGCACCTCGGCAGCCATGCCCGCCACCGCGCGTCCCGAAGACACGATCTCGAGGGCCCGCAGCGCTGAGGGCATAACGGCGAGCATGGTCGCCGCGACAAGCGCGCCGGTCCACCCCCGTGCGCGGCGCCAGGCGCAGACGCCGAGGACGAGGGCGCCCGCGCCGAGGACGAGCGCGGTGCGAGCCACCAGCGGCTGGAGGGCAGACCAGGGGGGCAGCGGCGAGGCCTGGGCGCTCGTCGCCTCCTTGCGCGTGTAGACATCGGTGGCGGAGAACACGGTGTCCAGGAACGCTGCACCGTTGCCCGCGGCAATCAGCCCCAGGGTGACGGCGAGCAGCGCGAAGAGAACCGCGTGGAGTGCGGCGGGCCATCGTGTCCGCGAGCCGTCGTCGCTCCACCAGCGGGCGGCGAGAAGGGCGAGGGCAGGATAGGCGGGCAGCCCATAGTGCGGCAGCCTGAAGGCCGATAGGCAGCAGAGCGCCCACAGCCCAACCAGCCAGATGGCGAGGGCTATCCAGGGCGCCTCTTCCGGATCGCGCCACGCACGGCGCCGCACGAGGGAGACGACGGCGCCCGTAGCGGCCAGGACCCACGGGAAGGCGCCGAGGGCGGAGACGGCGAGGAACTCGATGGCGGCGAGCGGCACATCCTCGTCGGGGAAGCGACGCCGTCCCATCGCGTTGAGGAGATGATTGTCGACCACGGTGTACCAGAGAAATCGCCGCTGCGTGATGGCAGCCCATGCGTACCAGCCGAGGCTCAACACGAGCATGAGGGCCACGCCCACGGGAGGCAGCCAGAGCCGAAAAGGCCGGAGTTGCCCGCCGAGCGCGAGGGCGACGGCCACGGCGCCGAGGGGAGCCAGCAGCCCGAGCGGATCCTTGACGAGGGCCGCCGCGCCCAGCGACGCGCAGCCCAGGACCGCCCAGAGATGTCTCCGCTCGCCGCCCTCCTCACAACGGGCCAGGAGCAGACCGGTGAGACCGACCTGTATCGAGGCCACGAACAGTGTCTCGGGCCGGACGTAGCGGCCGAAGACGAGGAAGAGCGCGGAAGAAGCCAGGGCAGTTCCGGCGAGGACGCCCGTCCTCGGATCCACGAGCCGCGCTCCGAGCAGCGCGGTCGCGCCCACCGCGAGGGCCGCGCCGAGCACTGAGGGCAGCCGCGCCGCCCACTCCGAGATACCCCACACACGAAAGTCGAGGGCGATCAGCCAGTACAACAGCGGTGGCTTGTCGAAGTAGCGGACGCCGTTCAGACGAAGATCGAGGTAGTGTCCCGACGCCCACGCCTCTCGCGCGATCTCTGCGTGCTGCCCCTCGCCCGGGTCATCGAAGGGGGCGCGGCCCAGGCCAGGCAGGAGAAGGAGCAGCACGAGGATGGCCGCGAGGGCCGCGGCGACCCAGGAGGCCCCCGCGCGCGTCACGCGACGGGAGCGGGAGGCTGGGAGAGGAGGCGGCCGCCACTCAGATAGAGCACGCGGTCCGCCCCAGCCTGCGCCTCCGCACGATGCGTGACGAGGAGCACGGCGGCTCGGCGCTCCGCGGCGAGCCGGCGCAGTTCGTCGAGGATCGTCCGGGCGTGGTGGTCGTCGAGATTGCCCGTGGGCTCGTCGGCGAGCACCACCGGTGGACGATTCAGCACGGCGCGGCAGTAGGCCACGCGCTGCTGCTCTCCGCCGGAGAGCTGCGTCGGGTAGTGATCCTTGCGGTGGGCCACCGCCATGCGCTCGAGAAGGGCGAGTGCCTCGCCGCGCGCCTCGGCGCGGTCGCGCCTGACGTAGCGGGCGGCCAGGAGCACGTTGTCCAGGGCGGTGAGCCCAGAGAGGAGGAGGAAGGACTGGAAGACGTAGCCGATGGAGGCACCGCGCACGCGGGCCTGGCGGCGCCGGCCAAGGTGGCTCACCCGCTCTCCGCCGAGCCAGACCTCGCCGCCGTCGGGCGGCTCGAGCAATCCCAGCAGATTCAGGAGGGTGGACTTGCCCGATCCCGACGGACCCGCTACCGCCACGAACTCGCCGCTCGCGATCTCGAGGTCGACTCCGGCCAGGACGGGCACGGGCTGGCCCGCGGGTCCCGCGTAGGTCTTGGACAGTCCGACCGCGCGGAGAATGATCAGGTGCCTCGGCGGATCGCCTCGGCGGGCGAGAGGCGCGCGATGCGCAACGTGGCGTAGCCGGCGGCGAGGGCGCCCAGGGCGACGGAAAATATGAGGGCGAAGCCGAGGAGCCGGGGCGAGAAGAGGAAGAGCTGCTGGCCGTCGCGGAGGAGGCGGCTATCCACCGCGGTGCCAATGGCGAGCGCGAGGAGTACGCCGGCCGCACCGCCCCACAAGCTGACCCGGAGTCCCTCGCCGAGCACCTCGACGAGGAGATCGAGGTCCGTGGCTCCCAGCGCGCGCTTGATGCCGAAGTCGCGGATGCGCTCGAAGACGGCCGCCGTCACCGTGTTGGCTAGCGAGAGCCCGCCGATGAGGAGGCCGAGGGCTCCGATACCCACCAGCAGGGCGGAGAAGAATGCGGTGGACTGGCGCAGAAGCTGGCTCAACTCACCGGGGATGGTGACGTTGAGGCCTTTCACGGTGCTCTGGATGCGGCGGGCGAGGGCGTCGGGATCCTCGCCGTCGCGCCATCCCACCGCCACCCCCGTATTGAGATCCGCCCGTCGCATCCCGCCCGCCCCGAAGGCCTGCACGAGGAGCGGGTCGCGGCGCAGCCAGAGCTCGCGCGCATCCTCGATGGGCACCAGGGCGAAGCGGTCGGGCGCGGTGAAGGTCTTGTCGAGGATACCCACGACGGTGAAATCCTGGCCGCCGAGGGAGATCGTGTCACCCACGGCGAGATGGCGCGAGGCCGCGAAGTCGGATCCCAACACAGCCGCGCGACGATCCCCCGCGCGAAGCCAGCGGCCTGCCCGCACCGGGAACTCGCGGTAGTTGCGGTTGGGCATGGGCACGGAGAGATCCATGCCCATGATCAGCTCCTGGGTCAGGGTGAGAAAGTGCGAGGTGCTCGTGTTGAGGGGAAGCATCACCTGCGCCTGCACGCCAGACACGCCGGGCACGGCGGCGATCTCCGCGATGCGCGAGGCAGGCAAGATGCCTCCCGCGGTGAAGCCCGTGCCCATGCCCATCCCCTCCCCCGCGATGGAGATCTGGCCCAGCACGAACCGGTCGCCGCCCTCGATGAAGCGGGTGATGCGCTCGGCCATGGCCCCGAGCGCGACGAGGCCCGCCACGCCCACCGCGATGCCGACCACGGTGAAGGCGTAGCCGCGCGGAAGGAGCGCGGAGAGCCTCACCACCCGAGTCTCGACTCCCCCGCGCGACGGCGTCGGCTCCAGGAGAGCCTCACCACTCGAGTCTCGACTCCACGGGCCGCCCGCGCCAGCGCCGCCGCCATCGATTGACGCGCACGATGACGAAGAAGACGGTGAGCGAGCCCCACATACGGAGGCGCATGCGGAGAAAGGCACCGCCCGCCAGCACGCCCGTGACGCTGTCGAGCATGGCCAGCCGTTCGCTGGGCCGGAGGAAGATCTCCACGAAGGCGGGCTCGTACCAGCGGCGGATGAAGCGCACGAAGGGACTGACCCCGCGGCGCACGCGCTTCGTGTAGCGGCGGAACCGTCGCGCCTCGAAGCGGCCGTCCGCGAAGGCGACCAGGATCTCCGAGGCGGCCATCTCGCCGGTCTGCATGGCCACGTAGACGCCGGAGGAGAAGATGGGATCCACGAAGGCCACCGCGTCGCCCACGCAGAGGAAGCGGTCGCCCGCCACTTCCGTCGTCCGATAGGAGAAGTTCGCCGCGCTCTGCACCGGGGTGACCCGCCGGGCGTGGCGCAGGCCCTCGCGCACCTTGGCGCAGCGGCCGATCATGTCGTGGAAGAGCGCCTCCAGCGAGCTCTCGCGTCCGCGCACCGTCTTCGAGTGCAGGACGCAGCCGATGCTCGTCAGATCGCCGGCGAAGGGGATCCACCAGAACCAGCCGTCCGGGAAGATGAAAAGCCGGATCAGACCCTCGTCGCGTCCCTCCCATCGCGGCGCGGCCTCGAAGTGCGCAAAGAGGGCGACCTTGCCGAGGCCCGGGATGGGCTCGCGGCGGCCGACACGGCGGGAGGCGAGGAAGCCGTCGCGCCCGCTCGCGTCGACCACGAAACGGGCGCGCAGGCTCCGCGTGTCCCCCCCCTCACGGACGTCCACCGTGGCTCCGGTCGTGTCGAACTGGATCTGCTCGACGAGGGCGGGCTGGAGCAGGGTGACCCCGGGCTGTCCGGCGGCGTGCTCGAGGAGGATCCGATCGAACTCCGCCCGCGGCACCTCGTAGCTGTAGGGCGGCCAGGGCTTGCCCTCGCGAAAGTAGAAGCGGTACCCGAGATCGGACTCCTCGTCGTGGAAGGCCGCCCCGTACTTGATGAGGAAGCCGTGACGCTCCACACGCTCGCGCACGCCCAAGCGATCGAGGACGGGCATCATGGCGGGGAGCAGCGACTCGCCCACGTGGAAGCGTGGAAACACCTCGCGCTCCGCCACCGCGACGCGAAGCCCACCCCGAGCGAGGAAGGTCGCGGTGGTCGAGCCAGCCGGCCCCCCGCCGATCACCAGGACATCGTAGTCCGTGCCGTGATCGGCTACTGGCTGCGCACGCTCGGGGAGCGCGGCGGCCAAGCGCTCCCGCGAGAAGGCGCTCCGGATGAGGGGTGAAACGAGATCGGGGCCAGCGCCTTCCCTCCGACCCAGGAGCGACTGCGCGGTGGCGGCCACGGCGAGGGCAGGCAGCGCCACGGTGGCCAGCGCGGCCACGCGCATGATCCGCGCCCGCGGATCTCGCCACCAACCTTCCCAGGTCCGGGCCGTCCGGTCGAGGACGAACGCGCCCATGGCGGTGGCGTAAGCGGCGTGGTTGTAGCGATAGGGCGTGGCGAATTGATGCATCTCGCGATGACGCTTCCGGAAGCGGTCGGGAGTGAACGGGCGCACGAGGGCGGCGGCCACGCTGGCGACGTCGCGTGCCCAGCGGCCGAGGCCGCGGGCCATCAAGTACGCCGTCACTGCCGTGCCGTCGCGCAGCGGTCGAAAGCGGCTCGGTCTCGACGCCACGCGCCCGGGCGAGAGCAGCACCTCGCGGATGGCGAAGCCAGCGGCGGCGGCCCGCACGAGCATCTCCGTCTCGAGGGCGAAGCCGCCGCGACGGGGAACCACGGCCTCGAGCACCGCGCGCGGATAGACCCTGAAGCCCGACTGCGTGTCGCCCACGTCCTGACCCGTGAGCCAGTCGATGAAGAAGCCGGCGACGCGCAGAGCTTGGAGGCGGGCCGGGTTCATGCTCGCGCCGCCATCGGCGAGCCGGCTGCCGATGATGACGGCCCGCGGAACGGCCGCCGAAGCGGCGAGCAGTCGCGGGATGTCGTCCGGATCGTGTTGGCCGTCGCCGTCGAGGGTGACCACACGCTGGGCGCCGAGGCCGAGGGCCTCGACGAATCCCAGAGCCAGCGCCGCGCCCTTCCCTCGCCGTCCCGCCGTGCGCAGGACGTGGGCCCCCGCGGCCGCCGCGGCCGACGCGCTGCCGTCGGCGGAGCCGTCGTCCACCACCATGACACTGCCATGGGCGAGGGCCCGCGCCACGACGTCCGCGATGGTCGCCGCCTCGTCGAAAACGGGGATGACGGTGACGTGATCGCTCACGCCGCCTCTCCGATGACCAGGGCGGCTCGGCAGCCGCCGCGCGCGATGCCGTGCACGAGGGCGGGGCCGGCGCCGGCGCGCGCGGCGAGCGCGCCCGCCGCTACCCGGAGCGCACCCAGGCCTCCGTGCTGCCCGAAGCGCGGCGCGAGCGAGACCGGATCATGGATGCCGTCTTCGGCAAGCAGCGCCAGTTCCCAGTCGTCGAGGGACGGGTCGCCGTTGCCCGAGCCGTAGCAGCGCGCAAGGGCGGAGGGGGCAAGCCCCGCCTGCTCGAGCGCCCGCCGCACCGTGCGCGATCCGTCTCGACGGCGCACCGGCGCCGCGTGGGGCGCCACGGGCAGGCTCGCCCAGGCGCTGCCTCGCACCTCGGCCACGATGGCCGCCCCGCGCTCGCGCGCGTGCTCCAGGCTTTCGAGCACGACGAAGGTCGCGCCCTCCCCGAGCACGGGGCCGTTGTGGTCGGGCGCGTAGGGTCGGCAGCCTTCGCGCCCCTGTCCTCGCATGGGCGAGAGCGCGCCGAGGGCGGCCAGACCGCGATAGACGTCGAGAAAGATCTCGTCCACGCCGCCCGCGAGGACGGCATCGGCGCGGCCGTCGGCGATGAGGGCGGCGCCTCTCGCCACCGCCAAGTCGCCCGCCACCGTGGCCTGGTTGAGCGTGATGGACGGCGCCTTGGCCCCCACCGCGATGGCGATCACCGCGGCCATGCTGTTCATCACCGTGTTCGGAAAGATCATCGGCGAGAGTCCCGACGGTCCGCGCCGGAGGAAGCCGTTGAAGAATTCCGCGCCGGATCGGAAGTCGCCATACTCGCTTCCCACGGCTAGCCCCAACCGCGGCCCACCCTCCAACCCAGCCTCCCTCGCGGCCAAACGACAGGCAGCGAGTGCCATGCGGCAGATGCGCGACAGCCGCCGCACCTCGGCCACATCGAAGAGTGCCATGAGCTCGGCGTCGTCGACCTCAGCGGCGAGCCCGCTTTGCCTCTCCACGGGGAAGGTCTTCAGGGCGGCAATGGCCTCGGGAGGACGCGCCAGCGCGGCAGCTATGGCCGACGATCCGCCCTGCCCGGCCGCGTTGACCGAGCCGATGCCCGTGATCGCCACGCGGCGGGACATGGTCATCGCCCGAAGACGAGGCTCACGTTCTGACCGCCGAAGCCGAAGGAGTTGGACAGGGCGGTTCTGAGCTCCGCGGGGCGGGCACAGATGGGCACGCAGTCGAACGGCACGTCGGGATCAGGATCGCGGAGGTTCGCGGTAGGCGGGACGAGGCCGTGCTGGAGGGTGAGGAGCGTCGCCGCCGCCTCCACGCTGCCCGCAGCGGCCATGGTGTGGCCGATGAGCGACTTCGTCGAGCTCACCAAGAGCCCACCCTCTCCAAAGACGCGCGCCAGGGCGAGCGCCTCCACGCGATCGTTCTGCGGCGTGCCGGTGCCGTGGGCGTTGACGTATCCGACGTCGACGGGATCGCGGCCGCTCGCCGCGAGGGCCTCCACCATGGCGCGAATCATCCCCTCGCCTTCGGGATGCGGCGCCGTCACATGGTGCGCATCCGTGGTCATGCCCACGCCGAGGAGCTCGCCGAGCACCCGCGCCCCGCGGGCGCGAGCGTGCTCGGCGTCTTCCAACACGAGGAAGGCCGCGGCCTCCCCGATGGACATGCCGCGGCGGCTGCGATCGAAGGGACGGCAGGGGTCGGGATCGAGGAGCTTGAGCGCATTGAAGCCCATGAAGCAGATGCGCGTGAGGGCGTCCACTCCACCGGCCAGGACGAGGGGCGTAACGCCGGAGCGGATCATGTCGGCACCGAGGGCGATGGAGGCGGCGCCCGAGGCGCAGGCCATGACCACCGTCTCGCGCGGACCGCCGAGGCGGAGCCGCCACGCCAGCAACTCCGCGTGACTCACGGGGAGGATGGAGCGGAGCGCGCGCAGCCGAGGCGAGGGGCGCCCCGTCCGGGCCTCCTCGCAGTACCACTCCTCCCCCTCGAGCATGCCGCCGCCCACCGCGCCCACGAAGAGTCCCATGCTCGCGCGGTCGGCCGCGCTGAGGTCGGCCTCAGCGAGGGCCTCGCGTGCGGCAGCGAGGGCGATGCGATCGGCGCGGGAACGGCGGCGCGAGACGCCGAGGGTAGGCAGCACCTCGGCCGGCACTTCGGCGGCGATGCGCGAGCGAAGACTTTCCGTATCGATGATGGAGACCCGACGGATGGCGCAGTCGCCCCGGGCGAGGCCCGCCCAGAATGTCTTGGCCCCGACGCCATAGGGGCTGACCACGCCCAGCCCGCTCACGATGACGCGGGTCATGTCACCTTCGTGAGGACGAAGCGGGAGAGCGAATCGAGGGAGAAGAATTCATCGGTGAGGTTCTCGGTCTCGTCGATGACGATCCCGAATCGCTCTTCCATGGCCACAGACAGCTCGATGAAGTCGAGTGAGTCGAGACCGAGCGAGCCCTCCAGCCCCTTGGGCAGCGTGGTCTCCGCGGTCATGTCCGCGGCGCGACGAGGATCGAACTTGAGGCGCTCGACGATCAGCGCCTTGAGCTCGTCCAGGATCTCCTTCTGGGTCATCCCTCCCGCCTCCGCTCAGGCCACGCGAGAGCGCGTCCGGTATGGGCGCGCGCTCCACTCGAGCCGCGCCGTCTCGCCTCGCCAGGTCCCCGCCACCGCCACCGGCCCCTCGCCGCCCGTCTCGCGGGCGAGGGCGAGCGTGGCAAGGGGCTCGCACGAGAGCATCTCCCCGATCCGCGCTCGGTCACCGCCCGTGCCGCCCCGGCGACGTTCGAAGATGATGGTGCCGTGGCCGCGATCGAGCCAGAGGCACGCCGCCGTTTCCACCAGCGGCACGCGCGGCGCCCTTCGCACGCGCGCGAAGACATCCGCGCACTCCGCGAACACCTCGACGGCGAGGACGATCGCATGATCACAGGCGTGTGCCTCCAAGAGGGCCGCGGCGCGGGCGATGGCTCGCAGGGTCGCCGGCGCGCCACCGATCAGGATCTCGTAGGGCCCGGTGAGACCGAAGGCGATGGCGACCTCGGCGGGCACGGCCGCGGCCGCCGTGTAGGGAAAATATGTGCTTCCCCCGCGCGACTCGATGAAGGCGCGATTGGACGGTGCATATGCCGCGGTGGTCGCGAAGAGCAGCGCCGTTCGCTCGCCCGCCACGGCCTCCGGTCCCTGCTGCGCATCTTCCAGCATGAGGTGGACCGCTGCAACCCCCATGAGACACTCCCGGCGGGAGCGGCGGAACCGTTCGGGATCGAGCGCCGGACGCTCGACCTCGAGCACCGCGCGTCCCGCCGCGGCCGCCTTCGCGTCGAGGGGCACGGAGGCGGCGCCCTCGCCCCATCCGGACAAGAGGCCCACCGCCCTGATCGCGGGCGCTCGCATCAGGCGCTCTCGATCACGAGCGCGGCGTTGCAGCCACCGAAGCCGAGCGAGGTGGAGAGGCTGAGGCGCGGTCTGGCCGCGCGGGGGACACCCTGGACGCAATCGAGATCGCACGCGGGATCCAACTCCTCGAGACCGAGGGTGGCCGGGATCTGACCGTGCCGACCCGCGAGGAGGCACAGGATCGCTTCGAGGGTGGCCGCCGCACCCATGGCGTGGCCGAAGGCGCCCTTCATGGAGTTGACGGGCACCACGGATGCGCGAGGACCAAGAACCCGGCGCAGGGCCGCCGCCTCGATGGTGTCGTTGAGCGGCGTGGCCGTGCCGTGCGCGCTCACAAAATCCACCTCGGTACCGTCGACCTCCGCCTCGGTCAGCGCCGCGCGCATGGCGCGCTCGATGCCGCGCCCCTCCGGATCGGGGGCCGCGATGTGGAAGGCGTCGCTGGCGCTGCCGCAACCGAGCAGCGTACCGAGCCGCTTCCCTCCTGCTTCCGCCTCGCGACGGAGGAGCACGAGAGCCGCCGCCTCGCCCAGGAGCAAACCACTCCGCCGCCGGTCGAAGGGGCGGACGCGCTCGCGCGTGAGGGAGCGGAGGCTGTCGAAGCCGCGCAGCACGAATCGGCACAGGATATCGTAGCCGCCCGCGACCACCGCGTCGGCCTCGCCACGCCGAAGCAGCTCGGCGCCCAGTCCAAGCGCGGTGGCGCCAGAGGCGCAGGCCGTGGATACGGTGATGACCGGTCCCCGAGCGCCCAGCCACCGGCCGAGCGCATGGCCGGGCGCGTCGTAGAGCGCGTGGGGAAAACGCCGCGGCGATCCGGCGAGCGCGCGCTCACCTTCCTCGACGCCGCCGAGCGCAGTGCCGATCACCACGGCCAGCCGCTCGGGATCCACGCCGAGCGGCCGCTCGCCCGCCTGGACGCAAAGGTCGTCGGCCGCGGAGACGAGCAGCCGCGCGGCGCGCGAGTCGGGAACGCGCCGCCAGTCGATGGCGCGGGTGAGCTTCTTGATCTCGCCCCCCTGGCCCACGCGCAGGTCCTTGACGGGAAAGCGCTCGATGATGGAAATGCCGTCGGCCCCCGTGAGGAGCGCGGACCAGAAGGTGTCGAGGTCCTGGCCGATCGGCGTGACCACGCCGGCGGCGGTGATGGCGATGCGCTCAGCTCGCGGCAACGGGCGAGGCCCAGACGTCGAAGAAGTTGAAAGGCGGACCCACGTCGACGCGATAGCGCCCGTCCATCCTCCGCTTCACCGCCATTCCTCCGACGCCTTCCGCGGATGTGCCATGTCGGATCAGAGGAAGGGTGAGTAGTACATGCGAAAGGCGCGGATCAGGCCCGGCTCCGTATCGTAGACGCCGGAGGCGAAGAAGCGGCGATCCGTCCGATCGAAGGCGACCCAGCCCGGGGCGGCTGGCTCGTTGGGATCGTAGACAATGAACTCGAGGAAGCGCCCGTCGTAGACGCGGTAGTCGTAGGCGACCACGGTGTGGTTCAGCTCAACCTTGGGCAGGTTGGTGACGAGCAGCTGCACGGGATTGCCCTGGTCGAGTTCGGCCAGCGTCTCCGCGGCCACCCGCTGCTGCTGCTCTCGCGACCACGGCAGGAAGACCCGCCAGTTGGTCCAATGCACCACGGTCCAGAAGCGGCCACCCAACCCTTCTTTCACCGCTCGCTCCTGGGCGGCGGAAAATTCGTAGAGCGAGGCATAGCCTGGGATGACCACCCGCTCCTCCGCGGACAGCGCGGGCTCCCACGGGGCATGCGCGACCACCTCGCGCACGAGCTCGACGTAGTCGCTCGGCTGCACGGGCGGCTGATCGGGCGCGAACCGGGCGAAGCGGTGGAACTGCGTCACCCCGCGCGCCATGACGAAGCAGTAGTTGGCGTACAAGTCCGGCTTGTCGGGATTGCGCGATCGGATGTCGTTGGGGAAAGCGAAGGTGTCGACGCCGAAGCGGATGGAGGCCCCGGCGGCCGGGCGGGCGGTGTGACCCTCGAGGGACGGGGCCGATGCGCAGCCCGCGAGGTGGAGCACCAGGAGGAGCGGAAGCCAGGCCGTGCGAGCCATCGCTCGAAAACGATTCTAACCTGCCGTCAACCCTGGATGGAATAGCCTCCATCGACCGGAATGGCCGCGCCGGTCACGAAGTCGGAGGCGGAACTCGCCAGGAACACGGCCACGCCCGCCATGTCCTGCTCTACGCCCCAGCGCTTGGCGGGGGTACGCCGAAGGACGTTGTCGTGGAGCCCGGTGACCTGCTCGCGCGCCTTGCGCGTGAGCTCGGTGTCGATCCAGCCCGGGAGCACCGCGTTGACCTGGATGTTGTCGCCCGCCCAGCCCGAGGCCATGGCGCGGGTGAGCTGGACGATGCCGCCCTTGGACGCCGCGTAGGCCGGCGCGAAAGAGGCGCCGAAGATGGACATCATGGAGCCGATGTTGATGATCTTGCCCCCTCCCTGCCGCTTCATGACGGGATGGCAGGCCCGGCTGGATAGAAAAGCGCTGGTGAGGTTGGTCTCGAGGACCTGGTGCCACTCCTTGAGAGCGAGGCTCTCCGCCGGCTTTCGGATGTTGATGCCCGCGTTGTTGACGAGCACGTCGAGACGGCCGAAGCGGGTCAGGGTAGCCTTGACGAGGGCCTCCACCGAGGCCTCGTCGTCCACATTCACCTCGATGGCCTCCGCCTGCGCCCCCAGGTCACGTAGCTCGGCCACCGCCTTCGCACTCTTCTCGCGATTGCGAGCGGCCACCACCACCGCCGCCCCCGCCTCGGCGAGCCCGCGCGCCATGCCGAGTCCGATGCCGCCGTTTCCCCCCGTGACCACTGCCACCCGCCCCTTGAGATCGAATGCTCCCACGCGCCGGTTCCCCCTTGATGAATGTGCGAGACAGGTCCGCGTGAGGGGCAGTGTAACCGCTCGACGGAGTCCTGAAAAGCGCGGCGGACGGCGCGCTACGCCTTCTTGTCCTTGTCCGAGTAGCTGACGGCGAGCCCGGCCGCCGCATCCCCCTGGATACCGTAAGGCGGCACCGGATAGCGCAGGCCGTTCTTGAACAGGGCGGCGAGGCCCTCGATCATCTTGGGGAGGTAGCGTGGCGGCAGGGCCATGAGCATCTCGTCGTCGGCGACCCCGCCGTAGCGCCGCTCGGCATAGCAGGGAATGGTCAGCGCCGGCTCGTCGGTCTTGAGCGCCTTGCCCCAGGAGTCCGCGCAGGCAGACTCCCCCACCGAGGTGAAGGCCATCTTCTTGTAGCCCGACCACTGGAGCCCGTTGATCATGAAGATCATCTGCCCGGGCGTGCCGTATAGAAGGCAGATGTCGGGCGGGTTGAGTCGGTTGGACGCAAGAGGGGCGACGGCCATGGCCTGGTAACGGCCATACGGAACGCAGTCCATGGCGTGCTGGTGGAGGCTTGCGTCCTCCTGCGTCTTGAACCACACCCCGGCCATGCGCTTGCCGGAGAGCCACTCCTCGTCCTGGGGATGGAGGCCAATCACCGCTCCGCACTGCGCGCCGACCAGGTCCTGCATGGTGATCCCTACCGTCCAGCCGAGCTGACGCGCCTGGGCCACGATCTGATCCGTGGTGTGCTTGGCACGCGGCCGGCGAATCTTCGGAATGGCCTCCATCTCCGCCGCCGTCTCGAAGAGCTTCATGCCGATGGGAATGCTGCGCAGCCGCAGGTACTGCGAGAGGCCGTCGATGATGGCCGCCCAGTCGTACGCCTCGGTGCTCACGTTCTCGTCTCCTCGCGAGTCAGGATGCGTGGCCCGGCGAGCGTATCACGCCGCGCCTGTCACAAGGAGGCATGGAGGAACTCGCGCCATGCCACACGATGGCCGCGCAAGAAATATCCCAGCATGAGCGCGGCGGCGAGGAGGTTGCCGGCGAGGATCGTCCACCAGGAGATGGTCTCGAGGAGCCAGTGGGCGAGCACGCTGATCATGGCGAAGGCGAACACCTCGAAGCAGCAGAAGAGCATGATGAACACGAACAGGAGACGCGGCTCGCGATCGGCCATGGCCAGTAGCCCGGCGGCCATCCAGCCGAAGGCGATGAAGGCTGCCCCGTGCACCAGCGTGTACTCGAGCACGAGCGGCCACGTCACGACGAGGGTGGAGGCATCGCGGAGGCCGTGGAAGAGCGCGGCGCCCAGCAGGGCGGGCGTGCGCAGCGGCATCCCCGCCGCGGTGTCGTAGAGGAGGAACCAGAGGGCGACGGCCACCGCGCCGAGGAGCCCGGCGGCGAGGCCCTCGCGCACGATGCGCGTCCACGGCCCGAAGAGCATGCCCCCGAGTGATCGGTAGCCCACGAAGAAATAGACGAGCATCCCCCCCGCAGCCAGCGCATTGGCGATGAGGATCGCCCACCAGCGGAGCGCGGTGACCACGGGATGCGCCCACCAGGTGAGCACGGCGAGGAAAGCCACTTCGAAGCACATGAGGGCGACGAACATCACGAGGAGGCGGCTAGGCTGACGCTGGGCGGTGGCGATGAGGAAGGCGATGAGCACGCCGACCATCGCGAAGATGGCCCCGTGGAGGACGGTGTAGCGGGCGACCAGCCCTGGCGTCACCGTGACCGCGCCGGGATCGCGGATGCCCTGCATGGCGGCGGCGCCGAGCAGCGCCGGGGTGCGGAAAGGCTGGCCGCGAGCCGCGTCGAAGATGAGGAACCACACGGCGACGATGGCTGCGGCAATGAGCCCTGCGATGATGCCTTCGCGGAGATACCGGGATCGGGAGTCCATGAGAGACCTCCTCTCCAGCACGCCTTCGTCGGGCCGCCCCTCGGCGGATCCTAGGGCTCCTTGGTGTACCACCGGCGGGAGACCAGGGCAAACGGGCCCTGCGCCGGTGCGCCAGCCCTCCCGGAGATGCTATCGCGCCTCGGGGGCCAGGCGCACGATCATCTTGCCGACGTTGTCGCCGGCGAAGAGGCCCAGGAAAGCCCGGGGCGCGTTTTCGATGCCTTCCACGATGGTCTCATCCCGCTTGACGCGGCCGGACTTGAGCCAGCCCCCCACCTCGGCGAGGAACTCCGGGTAGAGGCTTAGGTGGTCGGAGATGATGAAGCCCTGCATGAGGACGCGGTTGCCGATCAAGGAGAACAGATAGCGCGGACCCGGCTCGGGTGGGTCGAGGTTGTACTGCGAGATCATCCCGCAGACGGGGATGCGCGCGAAGGGATTGACCAGAGTCAGGACCATGTCGAGGAGCGGACCGCCCACGTTCTCGAAGTAGACGTCGATGCCCTTGGAGCAGGCCGCGCGCAGGGAGGGAAGGAGCTCGTCCGATTTTTTGTAGTTGATGGCGGCATCCGCCCCCAGTTCGCGCGTGAGGTAGGCGCATTTGTCGTCGCTGCCCGCGGTGCCGATCACCCGGCAGCCGAGGATCTTGCCGAGCTGGACCACGAGGGAGCCGGTCGCACCCGCCGCACCGGAGACGACGAGCGTCTCGCCCGCCTTGGGCCGGCCGATGTGCTTGAGCCCGTACCAGCCGGTGAAGCCCGGGATGCCGAGGACGCCCAGGTAGGCCGACAGCGGCAGCGACGGATCGAGCACATTCACCGACTCGCCGGGAGCCACGAAATACTCGCGCCATCCGAGCATGCTGCTGACGGCGGCGCCCGCTTTCACCTGCGGATGATTCGACTTCACGACCTGTCCGACGGCACGGCCTTCCATGGGCTGGCCCACCTGGAAGGACGGCGCGTAGGATTTGCGGTCGCTCATGCGTCCGCGCATGTACGGATCGACGGACATCCAGAGATTGCGCACGAGCACCTGGCCAGCGCCCGGCTCGGGCACGGCCGTCGTCTCGATCCGGAAGTCGGCGGCCTTGGGGAGTCCAATGGGACGAGCAGCCAGGATCACCTGGCGGTTGGCGTTGGCCGTCATGCGAGTTTCCTCATGAGTTCGGCGCCGAAGAGCTCGGCGCGCCAGCGTCCGACGCCTTCGACCTGCGCGAGAGCCCCCACGTTGGTCGGCGGGTCGTGGGCGAGCCGATCGATAAGTCGCTGCGGGAAAATGACGCCGGGATCGAGCTCCACGCGCTTGGCCACCTCGACCCGCCACGCCCGAAGCGCCTCGCTGCGGCGCTGCACCACGCCGGGAATGCGTGGACGCGGATTCGGTCGGCGGACGGGCAGCCCGGCCTCCGACACGGCCAGCCCCCGCTCCACCGCGGCAAGGATGGCCTCGCCCGTCCGCCGGACGACGTGCGGCGTGCAGCCCTTGACGGTCACGATGGTGGCGGTGTCCCGTGGCTTGAGAGCGGCCAGGGCCACGAGCACCTCATTGCCCAGGATCATGAACGGTGGCCGGTCGGCCTTGACTGCGAGCATCTCCCGCGCGTGGGCGAGCTCCCGCAAGACGGCGAGGCCGCGGCCATCTAGGTCCTTGGCACCCTTGAGCCGCATGTACGCGTCGGGATCGATCACGCGCTCGGGAGCCGGCATCGCGGCGACGGCCGCGCACTCCTCCTCGACCCAGAGATCGCGTCCTTTCGCGCGCAGAGCCTCCAGCAGCCGCTCGCGCAGAGGGATCAGGTGCAGCACGTCGTTGAGAGCGTAGGTTTCCTGGGCCTTGGACAGCGGCCTCTTGGACCAGTCGTCCTTCTGACGCGAAGGACCGGGATCGACGCCAAGGAAGTCACGCAGGAGCCCATCGAGGGACAGCGACGTCACCCCCAGGAAGCGAGCGGCAATGGCCGTGTCGAAGAGGTTCTCCACCGTGAAACCGTAGAGCCGCTTGAGATAGCCGAGATCGTTGTCGGCGGCGTGGAGGATCTTGATCACGCCGGCGTCGGCGAAGAACGGTGCGAGGGGGGCCAGGGTGGGCAGGGCGAGCGGATCGGCGAGATGGCCGTCGCCGCGGTCATCGGCGATCTGGACGAGGCAGAGCTTGACCGGATAGTGGTGAAGGCCGTCGGCCTCGGTGTCGATGCTGAGCGCCTTGGCCCCTTTGAGGGAGGCGACTAGCGCGTCGATGTCCGCGGGGGTCTTGATCCACAGCGGTGCGCTCATGGGCCTCGGTTATACTACCGCGTCAGGCTGACCCACCGTCGGGCCAAGTGGCCGGACTTGCCTCGGGAGGTTGATCAATGAAGATCGCAGGATGCGTAGCAGTGATCACCGGCGGCGCCTCCGGTCTGGGCCGCGCCACGGCCGAGCGGCTCCTGGGCAGCGGAGGCAAGGTCGCCCTTCTCGACCTCCCGACCTCGGCGGGCGCCGAGGTGGCGAAGACGCTGGGAGCGAATACCTTCTTCACTCCGGGCGACGTGACCAACGCCGATCAGGTGACGGAGGCGCTGAGTGCGGCTGCGGCGAAGTTCGGCGGTATTCAGGTCCTGGTCAACTGCGCGGGCATCGGCAAGGCCGATAAGACGTTCGGCAAGCGCGGTTCGGCCGATCTCGCGGGCTTCTCGCGGGTGATCCAGGTCAACCTCATCGGCACATTCAACTGCATCCGTCTTGCCGCCGCCCACATGGCAAAGAACCAGCCCAATGACGAGGGCGAGCGCGGGGTGGTGATCAACACCGCCTCCGTGGCCGCCTTCGACGGCCAGATCGGCCAGGCCGCCTACTCCGCCTCAAAGGGCGGCATCGTGGGAATGACGCTGCCCATTGCGCGCGACCTGGCGGAGCTGGGCATCCGCGTGTGCACGATCGCCCCAGGCCTCTTCGACACGCCACTCCTGGCCGGGCTCCCCGAGCCCGCGCGCGTATCGCTGGGAAAGCAGGTGCCGTTCCCGCCGCGCCTCGGTCGTCCCGCGGAATACGGTGCGCTCGCCGCTCACATCGTGGAGAACGCGATGCTCAACGGCGAGACGATCAGGCTCGACGGCGCCATCCGCATGCAGCCGCGCTGACGGCGAGTCGTCCGGTCGATGGTCAGACGCGCGCCACGGGATCCTGGCCCCACCGCTGGCGGAGCGCCAGGCATTCGGCTTCGCGGACGCCCGTGGTCAGTTCCAGCGGGTAGGCGGTGAGGGCGCAGAACGACTCGATCGTGTAGGCGCCGAGATCGGTGCGGCGGAGCCTCGTGTTGCGCAGGCCGAGCACGAGGCGGCGAATGCCCGCGAGCTTCATCGTCCACGCGCACATCGGGCACGGCTCCATCGTGCTGTAGAGCGTGGCGCCCGCTACGGCGGCCGCGCCATGAGTCCGGGCCGCGTTGCGAAGAGCATCGGTCTCCGCATGCCACATGACGTCGCCCTCGGAGTTCTGGCGGTTCTGTCCGGCGCCGAGGATCGTCCCGTCACGGACGATCAGGGCGGCCACGGGCCAGTCGCCGCGGGCGAAGGCCTGCGCAGCATCGCGGAGCGCCAGATCCAGGTAGTCGGCATCTGTCATGCGGAGAAGAGTCGCCGGGGGGGCCGCGCCCTCATGGCTCGATGACCCGCGTCACCGGGTGCGCCCCGATCTCGCCGCCCATCCAGCCGGGGACGACGGCGGAGAAGCGTCCTGCGGTGCCCCCCGCCACCACGACCATGATCTCGTCGACCGAGGGAAACTTGGGCACGAGCGCCTCCGGGTCCGATTCGCCGAGGTTCCTGAGCCTGCCCGTCTCCGCCCCATCGGGGCCGGGCTCGAGGTCGCGCACGCGCCGCCGCACCG
Organism: Candidatus Methylomirabilota bacterium; assembly: GCA_035311385.1. Lineage (GTDB taxonomy): Bacteria > Methylomirabilota > Methylomirabilia > Rokubacteriales > CSP1-6 > AR37. Next base: position 4,418 of record DATGCY010000575.1, on the reverse strand, counting down.
TCTCGAAGAGATGCCGCTTGAGGTCCTGCTTGCTCCAGCCTCCGGCGCCGATGGTCTTGGCGTGCTCGGGCCCGATGACCCACAGGGTGTGCCCGTAGAGAGGAAAGCTCTTGTGGTTCCACACGCCGGCCGCCGACCAGCCCAGCGAGGCGGCGAGCTGCGGCGCCTCGCGGCTCAGGTGATCGTTGATGATGAAGGGCCCTTCGCCGGGAAACACCGTCACCGTGCTCTCCTCGGGCGCCCGCCCGCGCTCGACGTGGAGCGGTTCCCACGGCGAGACCTCTTCGTGCTCGCCGATGCAGTAGGTGTAGCGGCCGGGATGGCCCAGGGTGGACATGGAGATCTCGCCGGCCCGCGTGCCCCCGAGATTGATCATCACGAGGCGGAGGGCGCGGCCGATGGTGGCATTGGCGCGGAACCCTGGCCCGAAGACACCGGCGGCGCAGTTGATGCCGATGCGCCGGCGCACAGGCCCGTTCACGATGATGAGGGGCGAGGTGGCGTTGGTGGTGCCCGATTGGCCATGCAAGTTGAAGCGCGGATCGCAGGCGGCCCCTACCACGGCCAGCAGCACCGGAAAATATTCTGGGCGGCAGCCCGCCATGACCGCGTTCACGGCCAGCTTCTCTACGGTGGCACGGCCAAAATTGGGCGGCACCTCCGCCACGAGCGCCTCGCGAGAGCGCAAGGTGGCCTGCAGCATGCGCGCCACGCGCTCGCGCGTGGGGGGCACCACGGGCAGACCGTCGGTGAGGCCGCGCTCGAACCAGATTTCCATCTCGTCGGCCATGGCGGCGCCTAGTATACGGATGCCGACGATCGAGCTTGCGTGCTAATATCCACGCCTCGCGCCCCTCCAGGAGGCCACATCATGACGCAGCCGCCCGTCATCGTTGCCGCGCTCGCCCTCGATCTCGAGAACCCGCACACGCCGGAGGCGTGAGCATGAGAATTCTCGGCATCGACCACATCGGTATCGCCTCCGCGGACTTGGGCAAGCACATCGAGATCTTCGGCGACAAGCTTGGCCTGGAGATCCACGACTTCGAGGAAAAGGATCCTTATGGCGGCCTGCGCACGGCCTTCGCCCGGGTGGGCGACACGGACTTCGAAATCCTGGAGGATCGCGTGCCCGACGGCGAGCAGAAAGTGATCGACCAGCGGGACATCGCCACGTTCGTGGCGCGGCGCGGCCCCGGCCTGCATCACATCGCCCTGCGGGTCGCCGACATCGAAGAGGCCATGCGGGACGCCCGGGCGGCGGGGCTTCACGTCGTCGACAAGCAGCCTCGGCCGGGCGCGCGCGGATCGAAGGTCGCCTTCATCCACCCGAAGTCCACGGGAGGCATCCTCATCCACTTCGTGGAGCGGCCCGATCATGTCGAGACCGCTCCGTCGAGCCCGTCTCATCGCGGAGGGTGAATCTTCCGCGGCGGGCTGGCCCGCCGCGCCCGTCACCACGGGGGGAAGTGGCTAGCCCAGGTCGGGCTGGATGCGGAGTCCGTTGTTGAAGCGATTGGTGAAGTTGGCCATGCAGACGACGAGGGCCAGCTCCACGATTTGATCGTCGGTAAAGTACCGCTTGAGCTCGCCCACCGCCACGTCGCGCAGCCCCGCCCCCGCCGCTCGTGTCATGCGCTCCGTGTAGAGGAGGACGGCCTTGTCCTTCTCGTCGAAGATCGGGCTCCGCTCGTAGAAGGTGAGCGCCTCGATCTGCTCCGAAGTGACGCCGGCCCGCTTCGCCCCCGGCGTATGTGCGCGCGTGCAGTATTCGCACCCGTTGAGGTGCGAGGTCTTGAGGTACGCGAGCTCCTTATAGCGGCGCTCCAGCGTGCCCTCGTTCATGACCGATGCGTAGAGCGGCAGGAAGTTCTTGAGGGCGGCAGGGTGGTGGGCCATCAGCCCGTAAAAGTCCGGAACCCGGCCAGCTCGCTTGGTCAGGCTGTCGTAGGTCGCGCGCAGGTCGTCGGAGGCCTTCTCCGGCGGGATGGGATCGATGACGGCCATGGCGATCGCCTCAGTACAGGGTGTCGCGCACCCGCTGATTGAGCTCGCGCTCGTACTCCTGCACCGTGTTCGCGCCGCCGTGCGCGCTGGGGATTTGGTCCCACAGCATCTGAGCGAAGGAAGGGAGCTTCTTGGGGTCGGACCAGGTCGAGGGATCCCACAGGCTCGAGCGGAGGAAGGCCTTCGGGCAGTGCAGGTAGGCCTCCTCCACCTCCACGCCCATGGCGATGCGCGGCTCTTTGCCGTGGGCGGCGAGACGGCTCAACACCTCGCGGTCACGGATGATGGCGGCCCGACCGTTGACGCGGAGGGTGTCGCCTCGTCCGGGCACGAGGAAGATCATGCCCACGTGGGGGTTTTCGATGATGTTGCTCAGGCCGTCGATGCGATTGTTGCCAGGCCGGTCGGGCACCACGAGATGCGTGTCGTCCAGCACCAGCACGAAGCCGGGAGCATCCCCCTTAGGGGAAACGTCGCACTGGCCGGCGACGTTCGAGGTGGCGAGCAGCAGGAACGGCGAGACGGCGATGAAGGCCCGGGCGTGCTCGTCAAGGGACGACTGGCATTTCAGGACAGCCCGCTCGCTCGGCTGGCCGAAGATGGTCCGCAGCTCCTGCTTCGAGGTCACGATGTCCTTGAACATGTCGGCACCCCCTGGCGGGAGCATAGCATGGGTCCCCAGGGCGGATCGGGGCACGGGCCGCGCTCTTTTCTTGGTGAGGCTGGAGGGCGGAGGCTATCCTGAAATCCTCTACTCATCCCGAGGGGAGACCTCCATGAAACTCCGGCTCAGCTTCGGTATTTTCCCCAAGCTGCTTCTCACCATGCTCGTGGTGACCCTGATTCCGCTCGGCGCCATCTGGTATCTGGACTACCGATCGGAATCGGAAAAGCTGTCGAGCCAGATCGAGCAGCGGCTGAGCGGCCAGGCCGACACCATGACGGGCTACGTCGACGCGTGGGTCGACATGCATCTGCGCATGCTGCGGCAGAACGCGGCCCTGGAGGACATGGCCTCCATGGAAGCCAAGCGGCAGAAGCCACTCCTCCGCGCTATCGCCGCCGAGTACAAGTGGGTCTATCTCGCCTTCACCATCGCTCCCGACGGCAACAACGTGGGCCGCAACGACGAGGAGCCGCCGCGCTTCTACGGCGATCGCGGCTACTTCAAGCAAGCCATCGAGGGTCGGCAAATGGGCCAGGAGGTGGTCATCAGCCGCACCACGGGGCAGCCCGCGGTTATCCTCTCCGTGCCCATCTGGCAGCTCGACAAGGTGCTGGGGGTGCTCGCAGTGGGCACGAGCATCAGCGACGTCACCACCACCATCGCCAACGCCAAGATCGGCCAGACGGGCTTCGTGTTCCTCGTGGACGATGGGGGCAAGGTCATCGCCCATCCCACGGCGCGCGACAGCCTCAAGGCGCACCCGGCCGTGGTCGGCCTCGGCGGCGATCAGCGGAAGCAGCTCGTGTATACCGATTCCTCGGGCAAGCGCGTCATCGCCTTCGCCGAGAAGACCAAGTACGGCTGGACCCTCGTGGCCCAGCAGGATTACGACGAGGCGTACCAGCCGCTCACGGAGGCGAACACGAACGCCCTCATCCTGCTCGGCATCACGATCCTCTTCGTGCTCGTCGCCTCCTACCTCCTGGCGGGCGCGCTCACACGTCCTATCCGCCGCTTGACCCAGATCTCCGACGGCATCAGCCGCGGTAATCTCGCCGCCGCCATCGCCGAGGTACGGCGTTCCGACGAGATCGGCAGCCTCGCTCGTGCCATCGAGCGGCTGCGCGCCAGCGTGAAGCTCGCCGTGGATCGGCTCGGCACCGCGCGGTAGTCCTCCCGGCCCTGCGGTGAGCCCCGAGGCGGCGCCCATCTCCTACGGCGAGCTCATGAAGGAGCTGGGCGCGCTCTGTGCGGCGAACCGCACGGGCACCATGTTCATCGCCACCACCGACAATCAGTCGGCGCGCATCGGGCTGCGCGACGGCCAGATCGTCTCCGTGGTCTTCCGCACGCGCCGCGGGCTCGATGCCGCCGACCATCTCCGCAAGATCACGGGGGGCCGCTTCACCTTCTCGGACGCCATCGTCGATCGCGCGTCATCTGACGATCTCCCCACAACCCCTGCCCTCCTCGCGCTGCTCGCCGGCGAGGCGTCTCCGCTGTCGTCGAGCCACCCCGCGGGCCCGCCTCCGAGCGCGTCTCGTCCGGCGGCGCCAGCGGCTTCCGCGGCCACTCCGGCCGCCGCCCGCGCCGCGCTGAGCTGGGCGCAATCGACCATCGAGGCGGAGCTCATGGAATTCGTGGGGCCCATCGCCTCCGTGCTCTGCCGCGAGCACATTGCGCGAGCGGCCAGCGCCGGGCCGCCGTTCGATTGGCCGGCGCTCGTGGACGCCATCGCCCGCGA
>DATGCY010000574.1:0-6649 GCA_035311385.1 Candidatus Methylomirabilota bacterium | reverse complement strand
TGGGTGGCCAGCTCGAGGCGGGCAGCGATGCCGCCGAGGTGCGGTGGGTGCCCGTGAGCGAGCTCGGCCAGTACGATTGCACCGACGGTCTCGTCGACATGATCCATCGCGCCCTCGCCATCCACCGAGCCATGAGCTCCCAGCCAGGAGGTGCACACCGATGAAGCTTTCTCTCGACCGCCGTGGACTCACCGAGGTCCGCACCGACGCCCTGATCGTGGGCCGCCGCCACGGGGAATCCAGGCTCTCGCAGGCCCTGGCCGCTCTCGACGGCAAGCTGGGCGGCCTCCTCGCCAAGGTGATGACGGCGGAGAAGTTCGAGGGCAAGCCAGGCCAGCTCACCCAGCTGCACACCGACGGCAAGCTGCCTGCCGCACGCGTGCTCGTGGTGGGCCTGGGCTCAGACAAGGGCGACGCAGAGGCAGTGCGTCGCGCCGCTTCACTAGGCGCGCGCCGGGCTCGCGAGCTGGGCGCCAAGAACGCAGCGGCCCATTTCCCCGCCGACGGCCTCTCGCCGCGTGCGCGGGCGCAGGCCACAGCGGAAGGCGCGGTGCTGGGCACCTATCGCTTCGACAAGTACCTGAAGGAGAAGAACGGCAAGGTTCTGGAGAGCTTCTCGGTGGTGGAGCCGGAGCGGCGCAGCCAGGCGCCCGCCCAGGAGGGCGTGCGCACGGGGGAGATCTGGGCCGCCGCCACCTGCCTGGCCCGCGATCTCGTCAACGAGCCCGCCAACGTGGTCAATCCGAGTTTCCTCGCCGGCCGCGCCGAGGAGATCGCCGGGGCGGGGCGGCTCGGCCTCAAGGTGCTCGATCGCGAGGACTGCGAGAAGCTCGGCATGGGCGCCTACGTGGGGGTGGCCCAGGGCAGCCTCGAGCCGCCGAAGTTCATCCACCTCACCTACAAGCCCCGCCGCCCGCGCAAGCGTGTCGTGGTGATCGGCAAGGGCATCACCTTCGACTCGGGCGGTCTCGACCTGAAGCCGGCGGACGGCATGTACCGCATGAAGGACGACATGTCGGGCGCCGCCACCGTGCTGGGCCTCTTCTCTGCGCTGCCCAAGCTGAAGCTGCCCGTGGAGGTGCACGGGCTCATCGCCGCCACGGAGAACATGCCCTCGGGCACCGCGCAGCGCCCGGGCGACATCGTGCGGGCCATGAACGGGCTCACCATCGAGATCGGTAACACCGACGCCGAGGGCCGCCTCACCCTGGCCGACGCCCTCGTGTACGCGGACAAGGAGATCGAGCCCGACGAGATGGTGGACCTGGCCACGCTCACGGGGGCCATTGTCATCGCCCTCGGCCTGGGGCTCACGGGCGCCTTCATCACCGACGATGGCCTGGCCAACCGTCTGCTGGGCGCGGCGGAGTCGGCGGGCGAGAAGATGTGGCGCATGCCCTTCCACGAGGAATACAAGGACGGCATCAAGAGCGACGTGGCCGATCTCAACAACATTTCGAGCCAGCGCGGCGGCGGGGCCATCGTGGCCGCCCTCTTCATGCGCGATTTCGCGGGTGGCCGCCCATGGGCGCACCTGGACATCGCGGGCACCGCCTTCAGCGAGCGCGAGCTGCCCCTGGGCCCCAAGGGCGCCACGGGCGTGGGCGTGCGCACGCTCCTCGCCTATCTGCACGGCCTGGCGGGCAGACGGTAGATGCCAGGCGCCGTCGACCTCCACACGCACACTACCGCCTCCGACGGTACCTACTCGCCCGCTGAGTTGGTGGAGGAGGCGGCGCGCCGCGGTCTTCGGTTTCTCGCCATCACCGATCACGACTCTACGGAGGGACTGCCCGAAGCCATGGCGGTGGCCGAGTCGTACCGGCCCCTCGAAATCCTGCCCGGGATCGAGATCAACTGCGACGTGGAGGGGGCGGAAATCCACATCCTGGGCTACTTCATGGACTGGCAGGCGTCCTGGTTCCAGGACTTCTGTCGCGAGCAGCGACGCGAGCGACGCGCCCGCGTGCACCGCATCGTCGAGCGGCTCGCTGCCCTCAACATGCCCGTCGACGCCGAGGAGGTCTTCGCCCTCGTCAAGGAGGGTTCGGCAGGCCGGCCGCACGTGGCGCAGGTCATGGTGGCGCACGGCTACGTCAAGTCTGTGCGCGAGGCCTTCGACAAGTACCTGGGCTCGGGCAAGCCCGCCAACGTGCCGCGCAAGAAGCTCACGCCGGCGGACGCGGTGCGCCTGCTCCGGAAGGCGGGCGGCGTACCGGTGTTCGCCCATCCGGGGCTGGCCGATCGCGACGCGCTCATCCCCGGGCTCATCGCGGCGGGGCTCATGGGCATCGAGTGCTACTACACGGAGCACTCCGCGGGCCAGCGCGCGACGTACGTGGAGCTCTGCCACGATCACGGCCTGGTCGCCACCGGGGGGTCGGATTTCCACGGGCCGAAAGTGCGGGCGGCCACCCTCGGGTCGCCCTCCGTGCCCCTGTCCACGGTCGAGGAACTGCGTGCGAAGGCGGCGGCGTCTCGCTCTTCGCTGTGAGAGATGGTAGGGTCCGCCGCATGCGGTGGAGAGTGACGGGGGCACTGATGGGGGTCGCCCTCGGGCTCGGGGCGTGCGGACTCAAGGTGAGCAACACCGAGTACCTGCTCTCCCAGGCCGGGTTCCACAAGGTTGCCGGCGATACACCGCAGAAGGCCGAGCACATCCAGACGGTGGCCGCGCATAAACTGATCCGGCGAAAGAGCGGCGATGGCAAGCCGTACTATGTCTACGCCGATCCCAACTACTGTCAGTGCATGTACGTGGGCAGCGAGAGCCAGTACGCAACGTACAAGACGCTCGTCCAGCAGCAGGACGAGGCCATGGCGCTGCAGGAGGAGCGGGAGCACGAGGACTTCCAGGGGGACAAGTAGTCTCGCCGGCGATCAGCCCCGCTCGTTCTTGTCGAGCACCCCGTCCTGCATGATGACCTCGAGCTTCTAGGGAGCGCCGATGAGAGGGCTGCGCTTCGAGGCGTCGGGATCGCCGGCGGTGGTGACCGACCTCGACGAAGTGAACCGAGAGCTGGCCGCCGTCAAGTCGAAGGTATGGCCGCTCGATCTCCGGAGCGCGCCCGCCGACGTGCGCCGCTTACTCGCTCGGTCCACCCTTCAGGCGGCCGAGACGAGCAGGGTGATGGACCACTTCCTCCTATCGCGCGAGCGGCTGCTCGAGATCATTGCCGAGGCAGGGCGCGCTCCCAACGTGACGGGCGGCGGCGCTCTCTCGACCCACGTCGACTCGCATGGGTATTCGTATCCGCAGCTCTGGCTGGTCCAGGGCGGTGTCGACTACACGCGCTTCGACCGCTTCCACGTCAACACGGCGGACGACGGTACCGGCGTGGACGAGGTGCTGCAGATCCTGTCCGGCGCCGGCATCGTCATCCGCCATCGCCTGCCGGACGGCACCGTGCTGGCGCTCCATGCGGACTGTCCGAGCGACGACGTCGGCTGGCTCGTGACCTACGATGGCGGGCATGCCCACATTGGCAGCCTCAGTCGCGCTCGGCCCGGAACCAAGGCGCTCGTGCAAGCCATTGGCCCACCGCACTGGTCGGTCCGCTACACACCGGGCGCGTGACGCGGCCAGGACAAGTCCGATAGCGCCGCGGACGGGATCCGGCGGGGCGCAGGTCATGCAGGCCTTCTCAGCTGAGCGTCAGCTGAGATGTCCCGCATGACCTCGGTCACGGCCGGTCGGCGACCAGGACCGCGACGGGGTAGGCGTAGTGGATCGTCGTGCCCTCCAGCCGAATGGGAATGCCCAGGCGATCGTCGGTGGCAGAGGCCCGGAAGAGGGAGCGGATCTTTTCGTCGTCGCCGGGATTGGGGAATGAGCGCTGCAAGAGATTTTCCAGCTCGTCGCGCAGTTCGTAGGAACTGCGACGGGGCTGAGGCAATCCGGCTGACGTGAAGAGGCCGACAAGCTCGGCGCCTGGCATGGCCCGCACGTGGGACGGGTCGCGCAGGATCTCCATCTGGTTGAATGCCGCGGCCTTGACCGGATCGGCCGAGGCATCGGTGTCGACGACCGCGATGCGTCCGCCGGGCGCGCACACTCGGCGCATCTCGCGCAGCACGCCGAGCGGGTCCGGGAAGTGGTGGAAGGTGAAGCGCGAGGTGACGATGGAGAAGGAGCCATCCGGATAGGGCAGGGGCACGGCCTCGCCCTGCCGGAAGGTGGCGTTGGTCAGGCCCTTCTCGGCGGCCAAGGCGCGCGCGCGATCGAGCATGGCCGGCGTGATGTCGATGCCCTCGGCGCGGCGAGCCACTTGGGCGAACGCGCAGACCACGAGCCCACCACCGCACGCCACGTCCAGCACCGTGTCATCGGGCCCGGCCCCACAGGCGTCGACGAGCAGACGCAGGGCCTCTTCACTGGCGATGGTCTTCGCCGTGGAGAACGGGGTGGCCTGGCGGGTGAACTGATCGAGGATCAGGTCGCGGTGGCTCGAGTCGGTCATGGGTCAGAACCCTCCTGGCTCTGGGTGAGAAAGGTAAGGTAACGCTCGCTCGTGGCCGCGCCTCCTCACAGATCACGCTCGATGGATCTCCGAGGCTCTCTCGTCCGCGCGCGAAGGGTTACGGCGCGAGCCAGCTCAGCAGATAGGGCACGCTCACCACGAGGAGCGTGCCGAGCCCCGCCAAGACGAGCATCAGCCGGAACCAGCCCGCGGCGAAGAGGGTGTGAGTGCCCGGCTCTACGTGCGGCCGGCGCTCGGCTGATTGGAACAGCACGACCAGGGCGAGGATGAGTCCCAGGGAGAGGATGATGATGCCAAGCGCCCGCGAGCCCAGGGGCAGGGTGGGGACGTAGATGGGAAGGCGGGTGCCGATGGCGCCCACGATGAGGAGCAGGGAGATGGCCCAGCCGCGCGTGCGCCACCAGACCACCCAGGCCAGCGTGGCCCACATGGTCAGACCGCCCACGTCGAGGGCGAGGCGCCACTGCCCGCAGGTGCGCAGGTTGCCCTCACACTTCACGAGGACGATGGCGAACCATACCCACACCCAGGTGACGAAGAGGACCAGGAGCACGAAGCCCAGGAGCGGCATGCGGCCGCCGAAGATTTCGGGAGCCAGGTTCCACCAGGCGCGGCCCATGATGACGGCGGCGAGGATCACACCGATCCAGGCGAGGCCGTGAGCCGCCGACTCCGCCGCGCCCAGGCCGGGCAGATGGGCAAGGCCGATCATCGCGCAGATAAAGATCCCGACAAAGCCGATGAAGGACGTCGTCCGGTAACGCAGCAGCCGCTCGGGCATGCGTCAGTGTCCTCTCACGAGGCCGCGCCGTGACGGCCGGCACCTTTGGCGAAGCGCTGCGCTCCTTCGAAGCTTCTCTCCCGACTCGGTCGTGGCCCTGCCAAGCTCGAACTCGCGGCTGAGCGCGGTGGTGTCCGGCACGCCAAGATAGTACACCGGCATGCCCGCCACCACGTCGAGGCCGCGCTGGGTGAGGTCGGCGCCTCCTTCCTTGAGATGACCGTAGCGTGGAGCGGGTTGCTCGCCCGGATCACCACTAGGGTCTTGTCCTCTGCCTCGCCCTCGAGCACGCCCACACGATGCCCACATCCGGTCGCGCAAAGGCGGAATGGGCGCCGTGCCGGAGGGCGGCCTGAGCGAGCGGCAAAGAGAACGGGGGCAGGGAGGCGGCTAGTCGAGGGTGAGTGCTGGGCGGGTGACCGAGATCACCAGCTCCTGCATGTGCTGGCACAGGGGCTATCCACCTCGCCAGATGAGGGGCAAACGAGGCGCGGCACGAGGACACGGGAGTGGGACTTGCCCCCGCCCGGAAGTTTGTGGAGCTCCACGGCGGGAGGATCTGGGTCGAGTGCCAGGTGGGCAAGGGCTCGATCCTCACCTTGCGGATCCCGACGAGCCAAAACGACTAGATCGCGCCTGCTCGTGTTCGGCGACCGCCTCCTCGAGGAACTCGAGGGAGTGCCGCCAGGCATCGATGCCCGCCTCCGCGTCGACCTTCGTGCTTCCTCCCTGGTGATAGAGATAGCCCGCGAGTCCTTCGCCGGGCAGACCGATGTCGCGCACCGAGGTGGGCGCGTAGGGCACGAAGATGAGGTGGCCGGCGCCCTCGTACTTGAGGTGGCGGTGGGGAAACGGATGACGGTGAGCCCGGAGGCGTCGCAAGGCGATGTCGGCCAGATCCGAGGACGGCCACATCTGATCGTCGGTTCCCGACACGAGCAGGATCGGCCCGCGCGTCTTCTCGACGGGAATGGTCGCCCGCTCCACCGCTCGCGCGTCGCGGAGGCAGCTCCGGTAAAAGGGCGTGTACGCGACGGGCTTTCCCGGCTCGGGCACCGGCAGCGGACCGCTCGCCGAATTGTTCTCCTGAAGATAGGGGAGGGGCTGGCCGCGATAGGTCCACGCGGCTGGCGGGCGCCTGTCGCCCGGCTCCGGCTCGCCGAGAGGCCAGAACACGACGCCGCTCGGCACCCAGGCGATCACCGCGTTGATGTCGGGAAAGGTGGCGCCAAGGAGCAGCGCGAGTTCGCCGCCGCGTGAGGGGCCCGACACCGCGAGGAGGCGGTCGCCAAGCCAGGGCTGAGCGCGCATCCAGCGGATCGCCCGCTCGAAATACTCGAGCGGGATGTTGACGAGACCGCGAGGCAAGCCCTCGACACCGAAGTAA
>DATGCY010000573.1:0-2297 GCA_035311385.1 Candidatus Methylomirabilota bacterium | reverse complement strand
CGACTCCTCGAGCCGCTCGAGCTTGCCTTCGAGGAAGTCGAGCCCCTCGATGTCGACGATGATGGCCGGCTGCCCGGCCGCGTGGGCGGCGCGGAGATCCTCCACGGTGAGCGCGCGGCGGATGCCGTGGCCGGCCACGAGCTCGTCCATCCACGCGAGGCGATCGAGGTGGAACTGGTAGAGCTCCCCGGCCGCGGGCTGGCGAACCGCCCGGAGCACGTTCTGGGCGTCGCGCCGGAGGAGGGGCTGGTCCGGCACGTCGGCGAGACAGACGATGGCCACGCGCCCCGCCCGCATGCCGCGGGCGAGATCACCGTTCGGCGCGCCAGCTGAGATCACCCCGGTCGCGCCGCCGTGTGAGTGCACGTCGATGGAGATGTGGTCCGCGAGCAGTCTCTGCGCCGCCGACGCCTCCACGGCCGGCGCAGTGGCGGATGCTCCGCGGCTCCCCGATGCGAGGTCGGCGAAAAAAGCAGCGACCGAGGCCATCAGGCCCGAGCGGCGGCGGCCGGCAAAAACGTGGCCGCAGCACGCCGTGGCGAGGCTCATGGCTAGCGGTTGAGGTAGCGGAGCGGAAGGCCGGAACGCGGCCACTCGAAGGACACGAGAGTGCCGCCCATCGACAGGGTGGCGTAGGCGGTGCGCAGGTCGCGGCCGCCGAAGCAGACGTTGGTCACCATCATGTCGGGCAGCATGTACTGGTCGACACGGCTGCCGTCCGGCCAGATGTCGCTCACCGCTCCCGTAATGAGGGTGGCTGCGCATACGTGTCCCTCGGTGTCGACGGCGAGCGAGTCGAACATCTGATAGCCGCCGAGGCCGACCACCACCTTGCCCTTCTCTCCCCGGTATGGCCCGTTGGCAGACTCGATCTCGCCGGGAGCGGAGAGCCGGAAGGACCAGCAGCGCGCGGTGGGCGTTTCCACCACATACAGCGTTCTCTCGTCCGGGGAGAGACCGATGCCGTTGGGGCGCTCCAGGGGGAAGATCGCCTCGCGGATCATCGAGCCGTCCGCCTTGGCGTAGTAGACGACGCCGCGGTCGTTGTCGCGCTCGCGCGTCTTGCCGAGGTCGGTGAACCAGAAGCCGCCCGCCCCATCGAAGACGAGATCGTTGGGTCCGCGCAGGCTCTGGCCCTCGCAGCGGTCGTAGAGCGTCTCGAACTTGCCCGTCTCGGGATCCACGCGCTGAATGCTTCCGCCCGTGTAGTCGTCGGCCTGCAGCACGGGAAAGAGCTTGCCCGGGCGCTCCACGAACTTCAGCCCGCCGTTGTTGGTCACGTAGATCCTGCCATCCGGACCCATGGCGGCGCCGTTCGGTCCGCCTCCGAGCTTGGCGATCACGTGGACCTTGCCGTCAGGCGTGACGCGCGACAGCGTGCGGCGCTCGATTTCCACCAGGATGACCGAGCCGTCGGCCATGGCCACGGGGCCCTCGGGAAATCGCAACCCCGAAGCGATCTGCTTGATGGCCGGCGTGTGCGTCGCCATCAGGCGGCGCCCGTCGCCTGCCCCTGAGACGCGAGGCCCGCCTCGGCGCGCTCGAGCCAGCCCCGATCGCGCGTGGAAGCCCGGCGTCTCAGGCGGCGCCGGAGGAGGCGTGCCGCATCGTCGTAGCGCGCGAGGGCGAGATAGGAGACCACCATCGTCTCCTCGTAGATCTCCCACTGCGCGTGGCTGCCCCCGATGCGATGCAACTCTTCGAGCACGGGCTCGAAGTGGGCGAGGGCGCCGGCGTGATCGCCCGCCGCGAAGGCCGCCGTCCCCTCCACCAGGGGGAGGGCTACGCGGCCCGCAATGGGATGGCCCTTGGCATCGAGGGCACGCAGGCCATCGATCAGCCGTGTCAGCGCTCCCTCGTCACCAGAGGAGGCGTAGGCGAGGGCGGCGTGCACCTCGCCGAACAGGTAACCCGGGCGCGAGACGCGGAGGGCCAGGTCGGCGAGCGATCGCCAGGGCAGCGGTTCCGCTTGTCCGTCGAGCCGGAATCGCCAGAGGAGCGCGGCGCCGTCGGTCATGGCGGAGCGCGGATTGGCCGCGCCGAAGATATCGCGCTGGAAGATCTCGAGCGCGCGTGCGTAGCGGCCGCGATGCAACTCGAACATGGCGAGATGCCAGGCGAGATGGCAGTGAAACCACGCGCGGCGGTCGTAGCGCTCGAGCCACTCCTCGAGGAAGGCCGCGCCGGCCTCCGAGTCCAGTGTCTCGAAAGCGATGTGAGAGAGGTTGTGGACGGCGTTGGCGTTGGACGGATACTGCTGGAGCGAGCGCTCGGAGAGCCGTCGCGACTCCTCGAAG
>DATGCY010000572.1:0-4053 GCA_035311385.1 Candidatus Methylomirabilota bacterium | reverse complement strand
CGTCTGCGCGCCTGGCTCGATCGCTCGGAGATCGTCGCGCTCGATCCGCCACGCATCGAGACCCTCGCGCGCTCGCTCGACGACGCGGATCCTCCCGTGCGCGTGGAGCGCTGGGGGACGGTCGTCGGCTACGAGGCGGGGCCGCCGCGCCGACGGCTCGTTCAGTTCGACCGCCACGGCCACCTCATCGCCGCTTGCCGCTGGGCCGCCGATGGATCGCTCGCGTGGGCGCGTTGTCGCGCCGCCGACGGACGATGGATCGGCGTCGAGCCTGGGGCGGGCGACCATCGCGTGTGGGGGCGCTCGGATCGCGTGTGGCAGCTGGACGGCGCGGAGCCCTGGCAACCGGTGGAGATGTTGACCGTCTTCCGCGCTCTCGACTGGGCCCGGCTCGACCACATCCCTCCGCTGGCCGAGCCGCGCCGGCTGCCCGGGGGAGCAGGCAGCGCCGTGCTGAATCTCCTCGCCGCCCTCATGAAGGACCAGGGCCTCCCGCGCACGCGCTATCGCGGCCCCTTTCCCACGGAGCAGCTCTTCACTTCGCTGCTCGAGAGCTTCCGCCACGATCCGACCCAGGCCCTGCCCCTCGAGCGCTTCCTCGCCGATGGTGGACTCGACTGGCTGCCCGCACCATACGAGAGCCATCAAGTAGCGCCGTGGGTCACCGTCCAGCTCCGCCAGGGCATCGAGAAGGTCGTGGCGGATGGCGTCACCTTCTATCGGACAGAATGGCAGGGCATCAAGCGCCGCGAGCCACGCGTCATCCGGGAAGATGGCGAGCGCGTGGTCTGCTCGCTGTGGGCCCTGGGCGGCCCACTCGAGGACCGCCTCATCCTCGACCGTTCCGGCGAGGTGGTCGAGGCGCCGCCGCCCCAGGCCCGTGAGGTTGCTCCCGCGCCGCTTGCCCCCGTCTGGAATCGCGCGCTCGCCGATCTCATCGCGCGCGAGAGCGCGCCAGCCCTCGGGTCCGCGATCGTGGACGTGCTCGCGGCCATCGAGCTCGAGTGGGGCGCAGTCCCAGGCGACCTCGTCCGCGTGTGGACGAAGCGCGTCCGGCTGAGCGCCGAGCTCCGCGACGCGGCCACCGCCTCGCTCCGGAGCGCTGAGCCGGGCCGCGAACGGGCGGAGCAGGCGCTGCGCTTCGTGCTCGAGGTGGCCCGCCTGCTCGGACCCGAAGTGCGGGGACGCGCCCAGGCACTGCTGGAGGCGCTGCCCGAAGAGGGGCAGGCGCAACGGCTGGAGGCGGCGGAGCAGGAGCCCGAAGCGCTCGACCCGTCGGTCGGGCGCCTGATCGCGCTGCTCGCCCGCTAGCCTCTAGGCGTGTTTGGCGGACAGGATGAGCCAGGCGTTGAGCCCGACGAACGCGCTCACGGAGATCAGCGAGAGCAGAATGTAGGAGACGTAGACGATCTCCTGGCGTCCCAGTCTCCTGCCCTCGGCCAGCCGCTTCCACAGCGTAGTGCGCACGAAATGCATCGACTCCTGCGAGAGGCGCGGCATGCCCACCGCGTCCTCGAGCACATGGTAGCCGTCCATCTCGAGGAACGAGAAAGGGTAGATGCAGATCAGGAAGGATTGCAGCTGGAGCACCGCAGAGGCGGCGACGCAGGCCTGGAGCAGTCCCGGACCCAGATTGTCGGCCCAGATCACCCCGAGCAGGCCCAGGACGAGATGCACGGTGGGACCGGCCAGCGCATTGACCACGCGGGCCCGCCGCGAGGCCATGAAGAGATCGGTCACATCGGCGTAGAAGGTCGGCACCACGAGGTGATGGATGATAAAGCCCACTTCCTTGACGCGCCGCCCGTAATGGACGCACGCGAGCGCGTGCACGAGTTGATGCAGAGCCACCGTCAGGAAGAAGGCGAGCTTCAGCGCGATGATGGCCACGATGGCGTGATGGCCCAGAGCCGAGCTGATCGCGCCCAGACTGTCCCACAGGCGGAAGAGGGAGCGGATGCCCAAGGCGGCGAGGATGCCGAGCCCGACCACTGCCATGGGGGTGAAGAGGAACCATCCCCCGTAGCGGTGGATGCGCTCGAAGAGATCGTTCCAACGTCGGCTCGAGACGTTGAGGCGCTCGATGGCGTGCAGGGTGGCGGCCATGGCCCGCGCGGCGGGATTGCGTCGGTTGCGCGCCAGGATCTCGCGCAGGCGCGACATGGGCCGCAGGGTGAGGAGATCTGCTAAGAGGAGCTTGTTCATGAGCTGCGGGATCTTCTCGAAGTCGAACGAGCCGTAGCGCATGACGTAGGCGACGGCGATGTCCTGCATGTTGGCGCGACCGTCCATCTGCTCCCACAGGAAGCGCTCCTCCTCGTCGAGAAGGAGATAGTTCTCCGTCTTGCGGCTCTTCAGCACATAGCTCTTGGTGCCGGGCACACCCGCGGGAAGTTGGGCGAGCTCCCACTGCGTGTCGGGCAACCGCTGCGGACGGAGCTGGAGATAGGCGCCCGGGCTGGAGATCTCCCGTGTCTCGAAGCTCTCCCCATCCTCGGAGCGGATGAGGAGATTGAGGGTAGCGGGCGGGCGCCGCGGCGCCCCCGGGGGGCCGACCTGAGTGCGCGGGACGGGTTCGCTCATGCCGGCGGCCCCGCGGACTTGCGCTCCGCGTCGAGCCCCGTCGCCTCGAGGCCCCAGCGGGTCACCTCGCGCACGAGATCGCTCGCCGCATCGAGGCGGCGGATGAGCACGCGGACCATCTCCTGGAAGAAGCGCGCGGCGTCGCGGGGGTTGGCGTCGATGAACTCGCTGACGCTCACGCGATCGAGAGCGAGGAGCTGGGTCTCCACGTCCGCCTGAATGGTGGCCGTCCGCTTCGGCTCATCCCCGAACACACTCATCTCTCCGAAGATAGCCCCCGGCTCCAGCCGGCTCAAAATCTGCTCGACGCGCCCGCTCACTTTCTTCGAGACGAGGATGGCGCCCGTGCGGATGAAGAACATCTCCTCGCCGGGATCGCCCTCACGGAACAGTACTTCGCCCTTGCGGAGCCGGCGCTCGCGCAGGCGGGGCCAGAGGGCAGTGAGCTGTTCTTCGTCCAGATCCCGCAGGAGATCGACCTGACGGAGGAAGGCGATGTCGGCCGGCTTGGCCACGGCTCGTGTCCCCCCGCTACATGGCCCAGCGCTTCATCATGACGGTCTTGACGGCCCGCAGGCGCTCAGCGGTGGGAACTTGACCTTCCCGTCCCACGGCCTGGAGCACCAGATTGTGCTCATCGGCAGACAGCGTGTAGTCGGCCAGCGCTGCCGCGGGGTCACGTACGAGCTCGGCGAGAAAATCCGGATCGGTCATGATCCGACCGACCAGATCGCGGAAACCTCGAGCCTCCATACGCCCCCTTGAATCAGTGGTGACCCCGGCGGGATTCGAACCCGCGGTCTCGACCTTGAAAGGGTCGCGTCCTGGGCCAGGCTAGACGACGGGGTCTAAACCGCTGTCACTGCATGTGAAACAGACACTTGAGATTAGCAGAGGCGCCCGGGTATGACAAGGTAGACACCCCCGCCGGAGGCGGAAGACGCAAAAACGCGGAGTTTCAGGTCAGCGGAACGTAGTCGTACTCGCCGATTCCCTGCAAAACCAGGAAGGTCGCGGAGGTGTCGCCCCCGTTGGTCACCAGGTGCGGGCGGCCCGGCCGGACGGCATAGGTCTCCCCCGGGCCCAGTCGGATCTCTTCCTTGGGGTCGCGGACGAAGATTCGCAGGCGGCCTTCGATCACATAGAAAGTATCCTGGATGTTGGTGTGATAGTGCCAGGGCACCTGCTGCGTGAGCCCGATCTGGAGCTCGGAGATGCGGAAGCCCGGGCGCTCGGCGTGGCGAGCGCGGCGCTCCACCTCGTAGAGCCCGCTCGAATCCTTGACACCCTTGCCGACGCTCGCGGATGTCGCGACATGCTCGACTTTGTTCGACCCCATCGCCGCCCTCCTTGTGGAATGCAGAGTCCCACCGCGCGGCCGGCGAAGTCAAGGCTGCCCCACAAGCAGGTTGACCTGGTTCCGGCCACTCTGACAGGATCGACGCATGATGCTCTAGGCGTCACCCCGCC
>DATGCY010000571.1:0-3557 GCA_035311385.1 Candidatus Methylomirabilota bacterium | reverse complement strand
ATTCACGGTTCGATCAGGCTCTCCCCAGAAGACATCAAGAAGGGCGGCGTGGCGAGCCTCGAGCTCGACATGACGCGCCCGGTGGTCGCCTATTGCACCTGACCGGACGAGCGCACGAGCGCCAGTGTGGCGCGCGAGCTTCGCAAGCAGGGATTCAAGGACGTCAAGATCTTGAAGGGTGGCCTCGGCGCCTGGACCAACGCGGGCCTGCCCATCGAGACGCGCTCCGACATCTCGCCGCTGGGCCAGGAGCTCTACAAGGCGCTCCTGGGCGGCGGTTAGTCCTCGAAGCGCGCCCTGAGCTCGGACGGCGTCACCGGGCACGCGTCAGTGGGCCGCGGGAAGAGCCAGTACCGAACGCGCGCCACCGCGTCGTAGCCCGCGTCGCGCACCGCGCGCGGAACGAGCCGCAGGAGCCGCCCCATCACCTTCCAGCCGCCGCCCACGCGCTCGAGCACGTGCATCACCGCCGCGCTGCGCACGAGGAGGGTGCCGTCCGGAGTGAGGGCCACGATGCTATCGGGCAAACCTGCGCGGGAGGCCGCGGGCACGCGGCGCCGGAAGCTCTCACTATCAAGGGAGGCGAAGCGGAAACGCGAGCCGTCGGCGTCGTGGGCGATGGCGAAGCGCACGGCCCGATGGCAGAGCCCGCAGCCGCCGTCGTAGAACACGATGGAATGATCGGCCATATCAGTCAGTCGAGCTGCACTCGCTCCGTGAGCGCAGCGAGAGCGGCGCGCGCCTCGCGCACCAGGGTCTCCACCACCTCGGCGGCTCCCGGTAGATCGTGGACCAGCCCCGCGCTCTGTCCCACGTGCATGGGGAAGTACTCGCGGTTCTGCTGCTTCGCGGCCTCCGCGTAGATGTCCTGGGCGGCCGCGTGCTGGAGGAGTGGAGGCAGCACCGGCGCCCCCGAAGCCGCGTAGCGGTCGGTGAAGGCGTTGCGGAGAGTCCGGGCGTAGAGCCCGGTGAAGGCATCCGTGATCGTGGTCGCCTCGCTGCCCTGCTCGAGGATAGCCTTCTTCCAGAACTCGGCGGCCATGGAGTCGCGCGTGGCGACGAAGCGGGTGCCGAGGAGCGCGCCGGCCGCTCCGAGGGCAAGGGCGGCCGCGATGCCGCGGCCATCGGCGATACCTCCCGCGGCGATCACGGGCACGCTCACGGCGTCGACGATCTGCGGCACCAGCGCCATCGCTCCCACCTGCGCCGCTTCGCGCGAGGCGGGCTTGACCCACGTCGAGCGATGGCCGCCCGCTTCGCTGCCCTGAGCGACGACCGCGTCCACCCCCACCGACGCGACAGCGCGCGCATCGTCCACGGTGGCGGCCATGGCCACGACCTTCATGCCGCGCTCGTGGCAGAGCGCCACCATGTCGCGGGCCGGCTTGCCGAGCCCGATGCTCCACACGGGCGCGCGCTCCTCCAGGATCACCTCGAAAGCCTCCTCGATCAGGTTGGGCACGGGATCGGGCCGCGCGGAGCGCGAGGGGATCCCGAGATCTCGGCGAAAGACGTCGAGCGTGCTCTGGACGCGGCGAAGCGTCTCCTCCGGAATGCTCGCGGGATCGGCGGGGGGGCGGAGGGCCGTGTGCAGCCAGAGGTTGACGCCGAAGGGCCGGTCGGTGAGCTCACGCACGCGGCGGATGCCCTGTCGGAGCTGGTCGCGAGTGAGGCGCAGTCCCGCCAGGATGCCGAGGCCGCCCGCCCGCGAGACCTCGGCGACCAGCTCGGGACCGGCGACCCCACCCATTCCCGACTGGAGGATGGGATAGCGAATGCCCAGGAGGTCGCACAGCGCTGTGTGGAGCTCAGGCATGTCAAGCCCTCCGTCAGCAGCCGAGGGCGGCGCCATCGGCTCGCGGATCCGAGCCGCCCACAAGGCCGCCGTCGGGATCGAGCCAGATGCAGTGGGCGTGGCCGAAGAGATCATCCCACTCCTTCCCTACCTGCACGTCGTGGCCGCGCGCGGCGAGGTCGTGCACGAGGCCGGCCTCGTAGCGCCCCTCGAGGTTGAGGGCTCGCGACGGGGTGCCCCAGGTGCGCCCGTAGAGCCAGCGCGGCGCTTCCACGCAGGCCTGCGGCCCCAGGTCCCGATCGAGCCGGCGCGTGAGGAGAGCAGCCTGAGTCTGGGGCTGCCCCTCGCCGCCCATGGTCCCATACACGAAGCGCGGCCGGCCGGCCTCGAGATACATGGACGGGATCAGCGTGTGCATGGTCCGCTTGCCCGGAGCCAGCGCGTTGGCCTGGGTTGGGTCGAGGGAAAAGAAGGCACCGCGATTCTGGAGGACCACGCCCGTGTCGCCGGCGACCAACCCCGAGCCCCACGTGAAATAGAGCGACTGGATGAGGGAGACGGCATTGCCCTGGGCATCCGCGGTGACGATGGCAATGGTGTCGCCGCCCGTGGCCCTGGCCTGACCCGTGGGCAGCGCCCGATCCATGTTGAGCCTCGCGCGGAGCTGGGCGATGCGCTCCGGGGCGAGGAGCTCGGCCGGGCTCCGCTCCATCCACGCGGGATCGGTGAGGTAGCGATCGCGATCCTCGAAGGCAAGCTTGGCCGTCTCCACGAGGAGGTGGACGTAATCGGCCTCGCCGAGCTCGCTCACGTCGAACCCGTCGGCGATGGCCAGCATGGCGAGCGCGGACATCCCCTGAGCCGGGGGTGGAAAGCTCGCGGCCTGACCCTTGCCGTAGCCGATGCGCAGCGGCTCCATCCAGTCGCTCCTATGCTCGGCGAGGTCCTCCATCCTGAGCGGGCTCCCGGCCTGGGCGGCCGCCGCCACGATACGTCTCGCGATCTCGCCGCCATAGAAGGCGTCGGGCCCGCCGTCACGGACCGCCTCCAGAGTGAGAGCGAGATCGCGCTGCACGAGCGGCCCCTGGCCAAGCACGTCGGGGTGGTAGAGCGGCCACAGGTCCTGCTTGATGGCCGCGATGGCAGTGGGACCGAAGAGATCGGGCTCGCGCGGCGGCGCTACCCGCTGGCCCGCCGAGGCCGAGAAGCCTTCGCGCGCGTAGGCGATGGCATCGGCGAGGAGGCTTTTCCATGTGAGGGTCGAGCCCATGCTGCGGCTGCTGTACTGGTGCGCCTGCCACCACCCGTCGACCACGCCCGGCACGGTGAGGGCCGCAGGCCCCCCTCGCGCGGGAATGCTGTCAGAGATCCCGCGCGCCGCGTACCACTCGATGGAGGCTGCCCGCGCCGCGCGCCCGGCGCCGCAGAGCGCGGTGAGCCGCGAGGAGGTGGCGTCGTGGATGAGCCAGAAGTTGTCGCCGCCCACGCCGTTCATATGGGGATAGACCACGGCGATGGTGGCGGCGGCGGCGATGGCCGCGTCCAGCGCATTACCCCCCGCGTGCATCGCCGCCACGCCGCTCTGCGAAGCCAGGACGTGCGGGGAGGCGACCATCCCGCGCGGGGCATGGGACTCGAGCCAGCGCGTGGTGCTCATGCAGCGATTCTACAGGGCAACGCGAGCGGGAAACAGAAGCCCAAGCCGGGGCTATTCAGGAAGCTTCTGAGCGCGAGGCGGAGCGGGGCCTGTCGTCGGGGGGAG
>DATGCY010000570.1:0-8573 GCA_035311385.1 Candidatus Methylomirabilota bacterium | reverse complement strand
ATCGATTCGCCGGAGCGCCGGCAGCCCGTGCCCGTCTCGCCCTATCTCGCCGTCTCCATCCTGGTGTGCGTGGCGGGAGTGGTGGGTCTGGGCGTGTATCCCAAGCCCCTCGTGATGGCGGCCCTGCGCGCTGCCTCGGGGCTTTTCTAGCCATGCGATCACGCGCGGGTCTCGTGGCCGGGCTCGTCCTCGCCTTGGTCACGTCGGCAGGCGCACAGGCGCCGGTGCCCGAGGTGCAGACGACGGAGAGCCGTGGCCTGCGCATCCAATGGACGGTGGAACCGCAGACGCGCGACTTCAACGCGGTATGCGGCCACATCTACAACGACCAGCGGGTGAGCGCGCGCAACGTGAGCCTGATGGTCCAAAGCGTCGACAACGACCGGGTAGTGTCGCGCAACATTCCCAACGTGGCGCGCGAGATCGTGGGCCAGTCGGGATTTCAGTTCTGCGGCACCGTCCTCCGCGCGCCCGCCTATCGCGTCATCGTCACTGAGGTCGACTGGGACACTACGCAGGGGCAGTAGTCACCTTCCCGCGACTCCGCTCAGAGCTCTGGATGCTCGCCCAGGTCGTGGCGCGAGAGCCCCGCGATTCCCGATGATCCCGCCTCCCAGGCGCTCGTGCGCCAATTGTCGGCCTCGTCGACGGGCGCCCGCCACGGAGGCAGCATCAGGTGCAGGCGAGCGGCCAAGCTTGCCACGTAGGGCTCGTAGAGACCGCGGAAGGCCGCCAACGCGGTCTCGGCCATCGCACCCTCCTTCAGCCTCACGCCGTTCCGGATCAACAGAGACTGCAACGAGCGGAAGTCCTCCGGAGGGAGCCGATCTGTTTCGGGGCCGCGCGGCGCAGTGCCGGTGGCCTGGGCGAGATCGACGACAGCATGGCGGGCCATGGCGAAGGTGAGCTGCGCCTGCCGCGCGGGACCGCCGTGGATGCCCACCATGACCAGCGCGCTCGCGTCCAGGATGGCGGTGAGCGAGCCAAGCCAGGACTGGTGCTCGTGCTGGGAGCGGAAGTAGAGGAGCACGGGATAGGAGAGGTGGCTCTCCATCAGCTCGGCCGCCCATCGCTCCCAGTCGCGAAGGAGCGACTCGAGGCCCGCCATGTCGTCCGCGTGGCGCAGCAGCAGCTCGCCCGCGCTGGGCGGCGAGCCTGCGCGCGCGTCGAGCAGCGAGATGTTCACCTCACGTCGGGAGAAGCCCTGATAGAGCACGGGCAGGTAGCCAATGACGAGGGCGAGAAAGCCAAAGCCCAAGCCTGCCTCCACGACGGTGAGGGCGCGCGCGAAAACGCTGTTGGGTGTCACGTCTCCGATGCCGAGGGTGAAGAGCGTAGTCCCGCTCATGTAGAAATCAGTCCAGAAGCCGCCCGTGCCTCGGGGCACGATCAGGTGCGAGCCCAACCCCCACTGCACCATGGCGAAGCCGAACACGAGCCCGATGGCCCAGCACGCCATAAGAAGTAGGAAGGACAACGGTCCGAAGATGGCGAGGAAGTTCTCGCGACGGCGCCGCGGGACTAGGTGCGCCAGGCCGAGCCAGGCCGGCCACGTTCCCCGATAGAAGAGACGGGCAGGCCGGAAAGGCCGGTTCGCGGTGCGAGGGAGCACGAGGGCTTCGAAGGCGTCCCAGACTATCGCGAGGATCATGACGATCCCCGCGATAGCTACCAGCTTTGGCAGCACCGCAGGAATGAAGCGGAGGTCAGGCGGCGCGTCGGAGCGGAGCAGGCGCCGCCGTGGGGCTCGGCCTGAAGACCAGCACGTAACCAGCCGGCATGTGCGACAGCACCACCGGCCACACGTCCTCCAGCACGTCCTCCCAGCCTGCGGGCACGTAGATCTCCACCGTACCCGTCTTGTCGTGAGCCCCTGCCTTGACTCGCACCGCCACCAACGATTCTCCGCCAAGCGCGTGATTCACCGCCGCCTGGAGGTCGGCCTGGAGTGAGAGCGCACGATCCTCGAGATGGTCTCGCCACGTGCGCCACACGAGAGGGCCGACGAAGAGCAACGCCACGATGCCCATTGCTATCCACGCCGTCATATCCATGTCCTCCCGCCTGTTTCGACGGGCCCGGCGGGGCAGGAGATTCAGGAACCACCACATTTCCGATGCTCATAGGTGGAGCGGGGCACCTCCGAGGGGCTGGCCCAGCCAATCGGCGTCGTCGCAGATCATCCCTGGGCGCGCGTGCCCCTTCTTGCCCATACCTGCAGCCGCTCCTATACTACGCGGGTCATGCCGCCGCTGCCCGTGGGCAAGCTTCCCGCGCAGCTCCTCCAGCGACTCTTCGGCAAGTACGTCGGCGCCGATCCGCGAGTGATCGTGGGCCCTCAGATCGGCGAGGACGCCGCCGTCCTGGACATGGGCGATCGCTATCTCGTGGCGACGACCGATCCCATCACCTTCGCCACCGACGAGATGGGCTGGTACGCGTTGCACGTCAACGCCAACGACCTGGCCGTGCGCGGGGCGACGCCGCGCTGGTTTCTCGCCACCGTGCTCCTGCCCGAGGGCAAGAGTCAGGAAGCGCACGTGGAGCAGCTCTTCGCCGAGGTGGCGGAGGCGTGCGTGGCAGTGGGCGTGGCATTGGTGGGTGGCCACACCGAGGTGACGGCGGGCCTGCCGCGGCCCATCGTGGTCGGGACCATGTTGGGCGAGGTGAGCAAGGACGCGCTGGTGACGACGGGAGGCGCTCAGGTCGGGGACGCCGTGCTCCTGACCAAGGGCGTACCTCTCGAGGGCGCGGCCATCATCGCGCGCGAGCGAGGGGAGGACGCCGTTCGCCGCGGCGTGGCCGCCGACGTGGTCGAGCGCGCCCGCGGCTTTCTCCGCGCGCCCGGCATCAGCGTGCTCGCCGACTCGCGCGCGGCGTGCGGAGCGGCGCGCGTGCACGCCATGCACGATCCGACCGAAGGCGGACTCGCCACCGCATGTTGGGAGCTGGCCCAGGCGGCGGGCGTTGGGCTCAGGATCGACCGCGAGCGTGTGCCCGTCCTGGTCGAGGGCCGCCGCCTCTGCGAGGTTTTCGGACTCGATCCGCTCGGGACTATCGCCTCGGGATCCCTGCTCA
This sequence comes from Candidatus Methylomirabilota bacterium, assembly GCA_035311385.1. GTDB lineage: Bacteria > Methylomirabilota > Methylomirabilia > Rokubacteriales > CSP1-6 > AR37. Next base: position 5,495 of record DATGCY010000570.1, on the reverse strand, counting down.
TGACGGTGGCCTCTGCGGACGCGAATGCCGTCGCGGGCGCCTGCCGAGCCGCGGGCGTCGACTGTGCCGCTATCGGCCGGGTCACCGCGGCCTCCGAGGGCGTGGCCCTCGTGTCGGGTGGCCACGCGCGTCCCATGCCCGCCTTCCCGCAGGACGAGATCACGCGCATTTTCGGAGGCTCCGCGTGATGTGGCGACGCAGGCACGCTCTGCAGGCGTCTCGACCGTTGACTGAATGGCGTACCGCTTCGAGCGCGGGCTTTGCCCGCGCCATCCGTTTCCGGGGAGAGGTTCGGAAGGGGAACCGACTCGGTTCTCGTCTCGCGTCGGCCGTGGGCCGCCGCTCACCTCGAACCGACTCTGTCCTCGTCTCGCGTCGGCGGTGGGCCGCCGCTCACCTCGAACTGCGGCCCCCCTCCGGGTGACCTAATGCCGCAGATCGGTTATGCGCATCGCCAGGCGCCCATGGGCCGGCACGGCATGGTCGCCACTTGTCATCCGCTCGCCTCGCTGGCGGGGGTCGAGACGCTGCGGTCGGGCGGCAACGTGATCGACGCAGCGGTGGCGGCCAACGCCGTCCTCGGCGTCACCCAGCCCAACTACTGCGGATTCGGCGGCGACCTCTTCTGTCTCTACTACGAGGCGGCGACCCGTCGCGTCCACTTCCTCAACGGCGCGGGACGCTCGGGCTCTCGGGCGAGTCTGGACGAGCTCGAGCGCCGCGGTCACACCGCGGTGCCTGGCGTGGGACCGGGTTCCGTGTCCGTGCCGGGGGTAACGCGCGCGTGGGCGATGCTGCGGGAGCGCTACGGCACGCGCTCGATGGCCGAGCTGCTCGCCCCCGCCATGCACTACGCGGCCGACGGCTTTCCCATCTCGGACATCGTCTGCCAGGCCATCCGGGAGCGCTTCCCGCTCTTCGACGACCCCGAGTGGCGACGCATTTTCGTCCCCAACGGCGTCTTTCCCGAGCCGGGCGACATGTTCCGCCAGCCCGATCTCGCCCGTTCCATCGCAGAGCTCGGCGCCGAGCCGGATCTTTTCTATAACGGCCGCGTGGGCCGTGCCATCGCGGCGCGTCTCGAGCGCGATGGCTTTCTCACCCCGGACGACCTCGCCGCGCACCAGGGCGAATGGGGTGAGCCACTCTCCACGGCCTATCGCGGCTACACGGTGTACGAGACGCCGCCCCCGACGCAGGGGCTGGCCACCTTGCTCACCTTGAACCTCCTCGAAGGCTTCGAGGTGACGAAGCACGCGCCTGACTCCGTGGAGCGGCTCCACCTCCTGCTCGAGACGACAAAGCTCGCTTACGCAGATCGTGACCGATGGATCGCGGATCCTGCGCAATCGCGGCCGCCCGTCGAGCGGCTCCTTGCCAAAAGCTACGCGGATCGCCGCCGCGCGGACTTCGATCCGCGAAAGGCTCAGCTCCACGCGTGGGGCGACGTGGACGGCGATACCACAGGCTTCGTCATCGCCGACGGCGAGGGCAACGTCCTGTCCGTGATTCAGAGCCTCTTCCGCGCTTTTGGCTCGGGGGTGGTGGCGCCGGGTACCGGCGTCGTCCTCCAGAATCGCGGCTCGTACTTCAACGTGGATCCCGAGCACCCGAACTGCTTCGCTCCGGGCAAGCGGCCGTTCCATACCTTGATGGCCGGCATGGTCACTCGCGAGGGGCGCCCTGTCCTCGGGCTCTCCACCATGGGCGGCGATGGACAGGCCATGTTCCACTCACAGATCCTGACCAACGCCCTCGACTATGGCATGGAGATCCAGGAGGCCATCGAGCGGCCGCGCTTCATGTATGGACGGATCAATCCGTCGGATGCCCCCGACCTCGTGCGCCTGGAAGGGCGCATGTCGCCGCCGCTGCGCGAGGCGCTCGTTCGCCAGGGACACAACATCCAGCCCGTGACCGACTGGTTCGCGCAGACCGGACAGGCCCAGGCCGTGGCCGTGCTCGACAACGGCGTGCTGCGTGGCGCTGCTGATCCGCGCGGCGACGGCGCCGCTATGGGATATTAAGGAGCATGCGATGGTTTGGCGGGCTCGCCCTGGTGCTCACGCTGACGGTAGCGCTGCCGGTAGCGGCGCTGGCCGCGAGCTGGGGCGGCATCGAGCCCGGCGTGACCACGCTCGAGCAGTTGCGGGAGCGCTACGGTGCGCCTTCCAAGGAGACAAAACAGAAGGTCGAGGGCTACGACACCACCACCTGGGTCTATGAGGACGCCAAGGCGCCGGTCGGCATGGTCCGCATGACCGTGGACCTGGGCATGCTCAAGCCGGATGGCTTCAAGCCCGATCTCGTGCGCGTCTTCGTCCTCGAGCCGAAGCCGACCATCTTCCCCATGCAGGCGATCGTCGACGGATGGGGCCTACCGAATGCCGCAGGCGAGCAGGGTGGCTTTCCGACCATGCTCTACGAGTCGGGGCTCATCGTGATGTTCGAGAAGCAAGGACAGTTTGCGACCGGCATGACCTTCACCGTGCCGCAGCCCTTCCAGCCCCCGACCACCGGGGCCGCCCCCGCGCCAGGGACCGCTCCGGCGGCCGCAGCGCCAACTGCCGCTCCGGCGCCCAAGTCGACCCCGTCGCCTGCTTCGCCTCGCCCCTAGTCGATGGTCGATTCGCTACTCGGCCTCGACCCCGGCCGCCGGGGCATCGCGCGCTTCTTCGTGCCCCAGGCCGCCGCGCGGGCCGCGCGTGCCCTCCGTCGCGCGCGACGGGTCCTTCTTACCACCGGCTTCTCGGTGGGGCCCGGGCTGCCGGAGACCGACGGCCCGCCGGGCACTGCCTCGCTCGGCCGCGCGCTCCGCACGCTGGGCGCCGAGGTGACCTACATCACCGATGCCGCCGCCCTCCCGCCGCTTCAGGCGGCGCTGGACGTGCTGGGGGAGCCGAACCAGATTCACACCTTCCACGCCGCGGGTGACGCCGCTGAGACGGCGCGCCGTCTCCTTGCCGAGCACGCGCCGACGCATCTCGTGAGCGTGGAGCGGCCGGGGCGCACGCGGGGCGGCGACTATCTCAGCATGCGCGGCGAATCCGTACGGGAGTGGAACGCACCGCTCGACGCGCTCTTTCTGGAGGCTCCCCGCCGTGTGGTCACCATTGGCGTGGGCGACGGCGGCAACGAGATCGGCATGGGCGCTCTCCGCTCGCGACTGGCTCGCGCCGGCGCGCGGTTGAAGACCGTCGCTTCCGTGGTTGCCGCGCGGCATCCTGTGGTGGCCGGCGTCTCCAATTGGGGCGCCTATGGCATCGTGGTCGAGCTCTCGCAGCTCGCGCGGCGGCCGCTCCTCCACTCGGGCGACGAGGAGCGGCGCATGATCGAGGCCTGCGTGAAGGCGGGCGCGGTGGATGGCATCACCCGGAAGCACGAGGCCACCGTGGACGCCTTGCCGATAGAAGCCCACGTGGGCATGGTAGAGTTACTACGTTTGCTGGAGACTCAGTCACGGCACGGAGGACACCCTTGATGGCCCAGTCACCGATCCTCGACACCTATCGCGCGCTCCATCCCAAGTCGGCGGCACTCTACGAGCGGGCGCGCAACGTTATTCCCGGCGGCATCACCCATGACAGCCGTCACCTCAAGCCGTTCCCCATCTACGTGGACCGGGCCCAGGGCTCGCACAAGTGGGACGTGGACGGCAACGAGTACGTCGACTACTGGATGGGGCACGGGGCCCTTTTCCTCGGCCACTGCCATCCCACGGTGGTCAAAGCCATCCAGGAGCAGGCCGCGCGCGGGACGCACGTGGGCGCCTCTCACGAGCTGGAAGTCCGCTGGGCCGAGCTCGTGTGCAAGCTGGTGCCGTCGGCGGAGATGGTGCGCTTCACGATGTCGGGCACGGAGGCGACGCATCTTGCCCTCCGCATCGCGCGGGCCTACACCGGGCATCCCAAGGTAGTAAAGCTCCACGGTCACTTCCACGGTTGGCACGACGGCGTGGTCGCTGCGGTGAATCCCCCCTTCGACGTGCCCATGTCGGCAGGCGTGCCCATGCCGGTCCTGGACCAGCTCCTCCTCGCCCCGCCCAACGACATCAAGGCGGTGGAGGGGCTCCTTCAGCGTGGCGACGTGGCCGCGGTGATCCTCGAGCCCGCGGGCGGGCAGTCCGGCACCACGCCGACCATCCCCGGCTATCTCCAGGAGCTGCGCGCGCTCACCGAGCGGCACAACGTGGTGCTGATCTTCGACGAGGTGATCACGGGTTTCCGCTACGCTCCCGGCGGCGCCCAGCAATACTTCGGCGTCACGCCGGACCTCACCACCCTCGCCAAGATCGTGGCGGGCGGGCTCCCCGGTGCGGCCGTCTGCGGGAAGAAGGCGCTCATGTCCACCATGGCCCATCGCGGTGACCCTGTGTGGGATCGCGCGGAGCGCGTGGCCCAGAACGGAACTTTCAATTCCAATCCAGTGTGCGCGGCGGCGGCCATCGCCACCCTCGAGCTGGTCGCCGACGGCGGCCTCCACGCGCGCGCCAACAAGATCGCCGACGAGTTGCGAGCCGGGATCGGCCTCGTCATAAAGCGCGTGGGCGCGCCCGGCACGTGCTTCGGCGAGTCGTCCATCGTGCACGTGTCGTTCGAGGGCCGGCCGGGACTGGCGGGATTCGATCGGCCCCGGCGCGGCGATCTCTACCAGCTCCTGCGCTGCGCGCTCCTCAACAACGGCGTGGACTGCGCCGCCCTTCACGGCTGGCTGTCCGCCGTGCACTCGGACGAGGACGTGGCGCGCACCCTGGTGGCCTACGAGAAGGCGTTGATCGCCATGGCCGCCGAGGGCTGCTTCAAGGGCATGTAGTCCCTCTCCCCACAGGGAGAGGGCAGGGTGAGGGGGAACGGTGCCACTCTCCGAAGCCGATCGCCACGCCAAGCTCAAGGATCTCTTCGACCTCGCCCAGGGGTCCGAGGAGTTCGAGGGCGGCGTGACCTTCCAGGACGACATGGAGGCCCTCGTAGTGGGGGACTGGGCGTTCTTCGCCATCGACGAGATCGGCGATCTCGCCCTGTCCTTCCATCTCGACGCGCATCCGGTGGCGGTGGCGCGCCTCACCCGCTTCCTCGTGCAGCACGAGGTTCCCTTCGTGCTGACCGAGTCCTTCACCGTCGACGACGACGATCAAATCGTTTTCGAGTCGGACACCGGCGCCGATCTCCCCGACAAGTAGCCCGCTTCCTCTCCCCAGCGGGTGCGGTTCCTTTGGACAGATCCCACCCCGTCTGGTATCCTCGCTACTTCGTGGTGGGCAGGTAGCTCAGTTGGTAGAGCACAGGACTGAAAATCCTGGTGTCGGCGGTTCAATCCCGTCCCTGCCCACCATTGTTTCCAGCAAGTTGTGTACGCCGAAATCCTCCCTCGGTTGAGTTTGTGCCCAGATTTGTGCCCAACTCAGGCACACTCCAGCGCATTCCAGCGCACGAACGCGTTTGCGATCCGGGTCCCCGACATTTCAGAGCCTGCCAGGGGAAGCCAGGGGCTGCTGG
>DATGCY010000569.1:0-7816 GCA_035311385.1 Candidatus Methylomirabilota bacterium | reverse complement strand
ACGACCTCGCCAAAGACCCACGGTCCATTCCTCAACGCCTTTCGCGAAGGCATGAAGGAGCGCGGCTATGTCGAAGGCAAGGACTTCGTCATCGAGACACGGTGGGCGGAGAGCGACTACGGGCGCCTGCCCGCCCTCGCTGCGGAGCTCGTGCAGCTCAAGGTCGACCTGATCCTCACCCACGGCTCCCCGGCGAGCCGCGCCGCCAAGGAGACGACCAGCAGCATTCCCATCGTCGTGGCGATCACGGGAGATGCGGTGGCCACCGGCCTCGTCCAGGGCCTCGCCAGGCCGGGCGGCAACGTCACCGGCTCGACCTTCTTCTTCCCCGAGCTGAACGCCAAACGCCTCGAGATCCTCAAGGAGACGCTGCCCGGCCTCAAGCGGGTAGCCGTGCTCCTGAACGACGAGAACCGCAGCAACGTGGTCACCTTCGACGCGATGGCCAACACTGGACGCACCATAGGGCTCGAGGTCGTGCAGGTCTCGACGCGGAGCCCGGAGGACTTCGAGCGGGCCTTCGGTCAGGTCAAGAGCTCGGGCGCCGACGCCGTGGCCATCTACGAGGATGCGTTGTTCGTCGCCCAGGCCGGCCGGCTGGCCGCACTGGCCGAGCGACACCGCCTCCCTGGCATCGGCTTCCGCGAATTCGCGGACCTTGGCGGCCTGCTCGGCTTCGGCGTCGACTTTCCTGATGTCTGGAAACGTGCGGCCGGCTTCGTGGATAGGATCTTCAAGGGCGCAAAGCCGGCCGACATCCCGATGCAGCAACCGGAAAAGTTCGACACCGTGGTGAACCTCCGTACGGCCAAGGCGCTCCAGCTCACGATCCCGCGAAGGGTCCTGCTCCGCGCCGACAAAGTCATCGAATAGGGCGCCCGGCTCGTCGTCGACGCTGTCGCTCGCGGGGGACATCTCGCGCTTCGACGCCGGATGCGGAGTCCTTGACACAGCCGAGGCGGAGAGGGACGATCGCTAAATTCCGACGAGAGGAGTCCCGAGGAGGCGTCATGACCGAACCCATCACGATGCAGATTTTCTCCGACTACGTCTGACCCTGGTGCTATCTCAGTACCGTGCGTATTGAGAAACTCAAGAACGAGCACAACGTGAAGATCGAGTGGGTGCACTTCCCTCTCCATCCCGACACGCCGGCGGCAGGCCAGTCACTGGAGCAGCTGTTCGCGGGACGCAACGTGGATCGGAAGGCGATGCACGCACAGATGAAGGCGCGCATGGACGCCGAGGGATTGCCGTACGGCGAGCGCACCATGACCTACAACAGTCGCCTCGCCCAGGAGCTGGGCAAGTGGGCGGACACCCAGCCGGGAGGCGAGGCGCTTCACGACGCGCTCTTTCGCGCCTACTTCGTGGAGACGCGCGACATCTCGCGCCCCGAGGTGCTGCTGGAGATCGCGGAGGGCGTGGGCCTGTCCCGTGAGGGCGCTCGCGAGGTACTGGAGAAACGGACGTTCCGGGACGCCGTGGACGACGACTGGGAGCTCTCCCGCCGCTACGGCATCACCGGGGTGCCGACCTTCGTGATCGACCGCTACGGCGTGGTGGGGGCGCAGCCCTACGAGGCGCTCGAGGCCCTCGTGCAGAAGGCGAGGCAGTCGAGGCCAGAGCCCTAAGCGTGCTCGCGGCGCCGGGCTTCCATCATCTTCACCTCAACTCGGTCGATCCCGAGCGGGCCATCGACTTCTACGTGCGGCAGTTCCCGCGCTCGCGGAAGATGGCCTGGGGCGGCCGGCCCGCCCTGGCCGCACCGAACGACGTCCTCGTGCTCTTCGAGCGCGTCGGGGCGCCGCCCGTCACCACGCCTCAAAGTGCCTTCTGGCATTTCGGCTGGCACGTCACCGACACGCGGGCCAGCCTCGACACGTACCAGGCGCGCGCCGAGGTGACCCTCCTGCCCCTCTACACGACCGACGAGGGCGGCTCGGTCTTCGTCAGCAGCGATACCTGGCCGAGCTCCGGCCGCACCCCCGGCCTGACCAAGGCGCAGATCGCGGAGGCCCGGGCGAGCGGCGTGCAGCCCACGCGCATCGGAGGCTTCGGCTACATGGAGGGCCCCGACGGCGCGCTCGTGGAGTACGCCGGCAATCACCCGGGGGAGCGCTTCAACCACGTGCACATGTACCAGGACGACCCGTACTGTGCCCAGCTCTGGTATCAGAAGCACCTGAACGCATCGGTGTACGCTGGTCGCACGAGCGAGGCGCCGCTCACCGAGGCGACCTGCCGCGTGCCCCGCGGCGCCGAGCGGAGCTGGCCCGCCCTGGATCGCCACGGCATGTTCCGCGCGCCGTCCGCCGCGGTGGTCTTCGGCGACGTGGCCTTGCCCTGGTACGCGCGGCAGGGCGATGAGCCGCTGGCCAGCCCGCGCGGGCAGCTCTACGATCACATCGCGCTCCGCGTAGCCGATCTCGACGCGTGGATCGCCAAGCTGCGCGGCGAGAGCGTCACGTTCCTCGAAGAGGCCTACCCGCTCGGTGACACGCGCGCCGTCATGATCGAGGGGCCGAGCCGTGAGGCCATCGAGCTGGTCGAGGTCACCTGACGCGCCGGCCGCGCCTCACGCCGCGACGAAGCACCGGCCAACGGCGGAGCACGCGGGGGCGGTAGACGGCGGCTACCAGGCCTCCCAGTGGACGAGCTCCTCGAGAGACCGCCGCCTCCGCGCCACCGAGCTCGACGGGGCCGTCCGCGCGGGATCCACGTAGCCAAAGGCCACCACGCGATTGACGACCATGTCGGGAGGAATGCGGAGGAGGCGCCCCACCTCTCGCTCGGGGAGATGAGCGGGACAGGAGCCGATGCCTTCGCCCCACGCCGCCACCATCATGTTCTGGGCGCAGCGCCCGGCGTCGAACTCGTGCGCCTGGGTCTGGGCGATCACCACGGTGACCGCGGAGCGCGCGATGAACTTCCCGAAGGGGCTGAGGGCGCCCAAAGCCTCGAGGCCGGCGCGCTCGCGCACCACGATCAGCCGATTGGGCTCGCTGTTCTTGCTGCTGCCCGTCATGCGTGCGGCCTGCAGGATACGCTGCAGGGCGTCCTCGGGCAGAGCGCGCGGCAGGAAATGCCGCTGGTCTCGCTTGTCCACCACCGCGCGATAGGCGTCCACCCTCACACCTCCGGGAGAAGCGGCGCCCACTGTAGCACGCTACGCTATACTGCTGCGCCGTAGCCCACTTCGATCCGGAGGAGCTCGATGCGTGCTGTGATCTGCCGTGCCTGGGGAGCCGTGGAGGATCTCACCATCGAGGAGGTGCCCGCTCCCGCGCCCGCCGCCGACGAGGTGCTCATCGACGTGCGCGCCACCTCCGTCAATTACGCAGACTCCATCATGGTGGCGGGAAAATACCAGACGCGACCGCCCTTCCCCTTCAGCCCGGGTCTGGAGACGGCGGGGGTGGTGACGCGCTGTGGGGACGGCGTGACGCGCTTCCGGCCCGGCGATCGCGTGATGGCCACCCTCGCCTATGGCGGCCTCGCCGAGCAAGCGGTGGCCAAGGAGAGCGAGACCTTCGCCATTCCCGACGGCATGTCCTTCGATGAGGCGGGGGCGTTTCCCATCGCTTATATCTCGAGTGATGTGGCCATTCGCTGGCAAGGGCGGCTCGAGGCAGGCGAGACCTTGCTCGTGCTGGGGGCGGCGGGCGGTGTCGGGCTCACCGCAGTGGAGATCGGCAAGGCCATGGGGGCACGCGTCATCGCAGGAGCGAGCACGGCCGAGAAGCTCGCGGTGGCGCGCGAGCACGGCGCCGACGACCTCGTGAACTACGCGACCGAGAAGCTCACCGATCGCGTGATGGCGCTGACCGGAGACAAGGGCGCCGATGTGTGCTTCGATCCGGTGGGCGGCGAGCTGGCCGACGCCGCCCTCTCGGCCCTCGGCTGGGGCGGGCGCATGCTCCTCGTGGGGTTCGTGGGCGGCGTGCAGCAGATCCCCGCCAATCGTCTCCTCGTGAAGAACCGCTCCGCCCTCGGCTGCTCCCTGCGCTACTACCGCTGGCACGCGCCCGACAAAGTCCGGCGCTCCGTGGACGCGCTCCTCGCCTGGTACCGCGAGGGCAAGCTCAAGCCGTGCATCAGCCATCGCCTGCCGCTGGAGAACACCGTGGAGGCGATCGGGCTGCTCACGTCACGCCGGGCGCACGGCAAGGTGGTCGTGCTTCCCGGAGCCCGCTGATGGAGATTCGCTCCGAGCGGCACGGTGCCCACGTCGTTCTCGTCACCATCGACAATCCGCCGCGGCTCAACGCCATGACGCGGGCCATGCTCGCCGATCTCGCGAAGCTCTGGGACGAGCTGGAGGCGAGCGATTGCCGCTGCATCGTGCTCACGGGGGCGGGCACGCGCGCCTTCAGCGCGGGGGCCGACATCAGCGGCGACCTGAGCGCCTCGGCGGAAACCGCGCGCGTGGTGAGCCACGCGCTCCTCAAGTACGATGCGTACTCCAAGCCCGTGGTGGCCGCCGTCAACGGCGACTGCGTGGGGGGAGGACTGGAGCTCCTGCTCTCCACGGACATCCGCGGCGCCGTCCCCCACGCGCGCTTCGGGCTGCCGGAGGTGAAGTGGTCGATCTATCCCTTCGGCGGCGCCACCCTCAAGCTCACCCGGCAGATCGGACACGCGCACGCCATGGACCTGCTCCTCACCGGCCGCCTCATCGACGCGGCGGAGGCGGCGCGGATAGGCCTGATCAATCGCGTGATGCCCGCGGAAGAGCTCATGCCGTGGGCGCTCGCCACCGCCGAGCAGATCGCCGCCAACAGCCCCTCCGCCGTGCAGGCGGTGAAGCGGCAGATCAGCTCCACCATCGCGGAGCACGCTCGCGCGCGCGAGGCGGTGGAGCAAGCCCTCGGCGACCAGGTGCGGGCGAGTGCCCACTTCAAGGAAGGCGTGACGGCGTTCCGCGAGAAGCGGCGACCCTCGTACGAGTGAGATGACTTCGCCCGTTCGCGTCCATCTGCGGGTGCCCGGCACCGCACCCATGCCCGAGCTGATGCGGCTGATCCAGGACATCGAGGCGGCCGGCTTCGACGGCGCGGGCATCCTGGACAGCCAGATGATCTCGCGCGACACGTTCGTCATCCTCGGCCAGGCCGCGACCCATACGCGGCGCCTGTCGCTCTTCCCAGCCGTCACCAACCCCTTCACCCGCCACGCGTCCGTGCTGGCCTCGGCCATCCAGACCGTGGAGGAGCTGGCCCCCGGGCGCGTGAAGTTCGTCATCGGCACCGGCTACACCTCGGCGAGCACCATCGGGCGCAAGGCGGGAACCCTCAGCGAGATGCGCGAGTGCATCGCTACCGTCAAGACGCTGCTGGCCGGCGAGAGCGCGCGCTTCGGCGAGGCGGCAACCAGGCTCGGCTACGCGGCGGGCCGTCGCATTCCCGTGCTCATGGCCGCCTCCGGTCCCAAGGCCATCGAGGTAGCCGGCGAGATCGCCGACGGCGCCCTGCTCCTGGTAGGTGCCAACCGCGGCATCGTCACCCGCGCGCAGGAGCTGCTCGAGCGAGGCGCCCGCCGCGCGGGCCGGAAGGTCGAGGACCTCGAGGTCATCTGGGCCGTGCGCACCGCTGCCCTGCCCTCGACGGCGGAGGCGCTCCGGCAGGCGCGGCCAACCGCGGTGCACTGGGGCATCCTGCGCTGGGGCGGCTACTGGCTCGAGCCGGCCGGCCTCACGCTGCCGCCGCTCCAGATACCCGACGCGGTGTGGAAGATCTATCCCGATCTCTCGCACGCCCACGACTGGGAAGCGGCCATCGAGGCCACCTCATTCGTGCCCGACGAGGTGGTGGCGCAGCTCTGCGAAGCGCTGGGGCTCATCGGCACGCCCACCGACTGCGCCACGCGCATCGGGGAGCTGACGAAGCTGGGCGTGCGCAACCTCTACCTGATGCCGCTCGAGACCTTCACCCCGCCCGCTCGCGAGATCGCCGCCTTCCGCGACGTGATCTTCCCGCACCTCGCCGCGGCGGGGCTTCACTAGCTCCGGAGCGCGGGGCTAGGAAGGGTCGCGAGCGCCAGCCAGCTTTTCGGCGAGTCGGAACTTCTGCACCTTGCCCGTGCCCGTGAGCGGGAGATCCTCGCGTGTCATCACGTGGATCTCCTGCGGAACCTTGTAGGCGGCGAGGGCGTCCTTGCAGTAGGCGCGGAGAATGTCCGGCTCGGCGGTCTGTCCCGGCTTCGCCACCACCACCGCGATCAGGACCTCCTCCTTGCGCGGGTCGGGGATGCCGACCACGTACGCTTGCTCCACCGTGGGATGGCCCAGCAGGACTTCCTCCACCTCGAGGGGCGCCACGTTGATGCCGCCCGTCTTGACCATCTCCTTGATGCGGCCGCGGAAGCGCAGGCGGCCGTCACTGCCCACGAAGCCGAGATCGCCGGTGAGGAGAAAGCCCTCGGCGTCGAACGATTCGGCGTTGCGCTCGGGATCGCGATAGTAGCCGGGGGTGAGGAGGCCGCGCACCAGGATCTCGCCGATCTCCCCGTCCGACAGCGGCCGCCGCGTCTCCCGATCCACCACGCGGATCTCCATGCCGGGGAGCGGGTAGCCGACCGTGGTCAGGCGCACATCCATCGCGTCGTGGGCGTCGGTCACCGCGCAGTTGCCGTAACACTCGGTCAGTCCGTAGACGTTGCAGATCTCCTTCACGCCCAGGTCCATCACCATCTGCATGGCCGCGGGCGGACCGATGGCCGCGCCCGTGCGCAGCGACGACAGGTCACGCCGGACGCGGTCGGGGTGCTCGTAGAGGGCCAGCGCGATGTTGGGCGTGCCGTAGTAAACGGTGCAGCGCTCGCGCTCGATGAGGGCGAGGGCGGCTCCCGGGTCCAAGTGTTCTTGTAAGACGATGGTACCGCCATGGGTCATTACGGCGAGCAGCGCGTTGGCGCAGCCGAAGCTCCAGAAGAGCGAGATGCCCATCCACATGCGATCGACGGGCGTCAGGTGCTGGCGCTCGCCGATGTTCCACATGTTCTCGATGAGCTTGCCATGGCAGAGCTGCACGCCCTTCGGGGTGGAGGTGGTGCCGGAGGTGTAGAGAATGTACGCGACGTCGTCGGGTGCGACGGCTCGTTGCGCGGCATCGATGTCCGCATCGCGGGTGTCTTCGCTACCCATGAGCGAGTCGAGCGCGATGGTGTCGAAAGACGGCGCCCTTCCGGCCACGACGATCTGCCGGAGGTGCGGGAGCCGACCCGAGGCCTGGGCGAGCGCCTGGAGATAGTCCTGACCGCCGAAGCCCGGAATGGTGATGAGCGTCGCCGCCTGGCAGTGGTTCAGCACGTACTCGAGCTCGCGCGGGCGCGACCAGGTGCTGACCGGCACCAGCGTCGCCCCCAGCATGGTCACCGCGAAGTCGACGAGGAGCCACGCCGGCCGGTTGTTCATCAAGAGCGCGACCATCTCGCCGCGCCTCACGCCCAGATCACGGAACCCCCGGGCAAGCCGCCGCGCCCGGGCGCGCGTTTCGGCATAGCTGAGCCGCTCCCCGCCGCCCACGATGAACTCATGATCCGGCTGGCTCGCCGCGAGCTCGTCCAGGAGATCGGGCAGGGTGCGGCTTGCCGGAGGCATCATGTCGGCACCGAGGAGGGCGCGGGCCTTACTCGGCGAACTGGGCCGCCCGCCAGCGGAGGGCGGCGACCAGACCCTCCTTCTCGCGGATCTCGTCGAACTTCATCCCCACCTCGGTGCGCGCGGCGTAGAGCGGGGCGAGCACGTCGAGACCGGCGCGGATGGCGTTGCGGAAGCCCGCGGTGTCGGCGCCGCGGCTGATGGCGAGCTTGGTGG
>DATGCY010000568.1:0-6648 GCA_035311385.1 Candidatus Methylomirabilota bacterium | reverse complement strand
GCGAAGCGGATCAACAGATCGACGTGCTTCACGCCCGACTCCTCCTCGATGATGTTCTCGAGCAGGAAATCGCGCGCGTCCGCGTCCGGGCACTCCGCGTAGACGGCGGCGCACCAGCGCGCGAACTGGGATACGTACTGGTAGTGCTGGCACGCCCATGCTCCGAGCTGCTCGCGGCTGAGCTCGCCCTTGACCCACTTCTCCGTGAAGGGGTTCATGCGGCTGTGCTTGGCCTGGACGGCGGCCTCGAGGCGCTGGCGGAAGGGACTCTTGGTCTCGCTCATGATCGACCTCCTGCGTGAGCTCGGTGATGGGGCGATCGCATCCTGCCTCCTGAGAGTGACGGGTTCGCGAAGGCCCCTAGTCTAGGCAATGAACGACGCCGGCGTCCAGTCCCTGTCAGACCAGCTCCTCGGTGAGGAAACGGTCGAGGAGATGGCGGGCGCGATCGGGAGAGGCATAGACCTGGGCCCGCGTGAAGGCGCGCCCGCTCGAGGCGAGATAGAAGCGCTCGTACTGCTCGCCGCGGCCGGCCAGCGCGCTCCCCGTGAAATCCCAGGCGAGGCGGAAGATGCGCGCACGCTCCTCGGCGCCGATACCCTTGGCCCCGTGGAGGAAGCGCTCGATGAGCGGACGCAAGGTGGGATCGGCGAGCTGGGCTGCGGAAGGCGCGGCGAGAAGGTTGTGCGAGCCGAGAAGACGGATGATCTCGTTCACGCGCGGGAACCACAGCGGGAGGAGACCTCGGAGGGCGCGGAAGGGACGCCCGTCGGGGAACCACACCCCCGCTCCCCACTCGTGGGCGCCCTGCTCCGCGGAGTGCACGCCGGCCCGCACCATCTCGGCATAGCTCCAGATCTCGCCGAGCATCTCCCCGCCCGGGCCGGTGCCGGCGTTGATGGCCTCGGCCATGCGGGTGGCCAGCCCCCAGGCGAACTCGAGCTTGGTCTGGGCCCGGATCGAGGTCTGCTGCATGATGTTGGGCATCCAGCCCGTGGTCATCACGCTGTTGTAGACGGCGAGGTTGGCGTCGATGAACACGCGCGCGCGCGGCACCTCCACGTCGTCGAAGATCACGAACGCATCCTGCTCGTCGAACCGGCTCGAGAGAGGATGGTCGAATACGTTGCCGGCCACGCTGTAGCTGTCGCGGCACAGGAACCTGAGCCCCGGAGTGGCCATGGGAATGGAGAAGGCGAGGGCATAGGCGTCCGTGCCCGGCAGGAGTGGCGCGCCGGGATAGACGAAGAGTTCGTCGGAGAAGGGGGCGAGGGTGGCGAGGATCCGCGCCCCTCGCACGACAATGCCGTGCGCCGTCTCTTCCACCTTGTGGAGAGCGACCTCGTCCCCCGGGCCCGGCACGTCGCCGCGCGCCTTGTCGATGGTGGGCTGCACGATGGTGTGGGTGAGGGCGAGATCACGCCGCGCCGCCTCCTTCTGGAAGGCGACTAGGTGCTCCGCTCCGCGCTCGTTACCGTGGGCCGCCCACTCGTCGGCGCGGCCCGCGAAGCCCGCCAGGGTCACATTGAGATAGTCCGGAGTTCGACCCATGATGCCCACGCTGAACTCGGCCAGGCGCTCCAGGCAAGCGTGGCGCCGCTCGAGGTCGCCCCGCGAGCGCGGGATCAGGTGGCTCACGTTGATCGGCTCTCCTGTCTCTGAATCGGGCATGAGGCACACGGCGGCGGCCTCGTGCTGGAGATCGAAGAAAGCGGCGAGGGAGCGCGCAGCGCCCGCGAAGGCGGGATGGGCGGCGACGTCGCGCACACGCTCGCTGCCGACCCAGATCTCGCGGTCGTCCTTGAGCTCCCGCAGGAAATCCTGGCCGGCGCGGGCGGGCACCGGTCTTCCTCAGGCCGCCGCCACCGACGCGGCGCGCTCGACGAGATGCTGCTCGATGGCGCGCGCCTCCGCGTGCCCGTCCAGGCCCTCGATTTCGCCAAGAAGCGCAGTGAGCCGCCGCACGATGCGCCGTCCCTCGGGCACGGAGACTCCGAGCGCGGCCAGCGTCTTCTCGCACTGAATGCCATGCTCGATCAGATGCGCGGCGAAGCGGTGCAGGCGGAAGCGCACGTCCACGTCGAACTGCGTCCACTGCGTGGGCCGGGTCATGACGGCCACCGGGAGCGCGTCGAGCCGACGATGCGTCTCCGCGCGCGCCGCGCGCACCCGTTCCAGCATGTCGGCGAGGCCGCCCGTCACGTCGACCTGGGCGAGCGTGGGCATCCTGTCGTCGGCCACGCGCATGGGATCGGAGTCGGCGCGCTCCGTCGCGTAGAGCGTCTGCACGGCGTAGCGCCCCTCGATCACGATGATGTGGCGGAGGGTCTCCCGGATCGACCACTCCCCGTCACGCGGCGATCGATCCAGGAGGGCCGCGGGCAGGCCGACGAGGAGGCCGCGGAGGTCGCCGAACGCACGCTGGGCGAGGGCGAGAATGCGCCGCGACTCCGGGTGGTGAAGCGCGGTGAGCTGCACGTACGCCCCCTGGGCGTCTTCCAGCGTGCGGTAGATCGCATAGCGCACATCGGTCGGCTTGTCGCGAAAGCGCCAGGGGCGCGCCAGCTCCGTCTCGTCGAGGGCGGCGAAGCTCGCGAGGGCGGCGTCGACGTCCGACCCGGCCGCCACCATCAGAGCACCGAGCGCACGAGCCCACCATCGACGAGGATGGTGGTGCCCGTGATGTAGCCCGCCTTGCCGGAGGCGAGAAAGGCGACGAGATATGCCATTTCCCTCGGCTCGCCGATGCGGCCGATGGCCGTTTCCGCCGCCCGCTGGGCGAGGGCTTCGTCGACGGAGAGGCCGAGCTCCTTGGCCCGCGCCGTCACGTTGGAGAGCATGCGCTCGGTGAGAATGGAGCCGGGGCACACGTTGTTCACGAGGATGCCGTCGCGGCCCACCTCGTCGGCCAGGCTCTTGGCGAAGGCGACCACCCCCATGCGCGTCGCTCCCGAGAGGGCGAGGTTGGGGATGGGCTGGTACACCGTGCTGGCCAACACGTTGATGATGCGGCCGCCGCCTTGCCTCTTCATATGCGGCACGGCTTCGCGGCACATCCGCGCGAAGAAGACGAGAGAGCGTTGCACGGCGGTGGCCCACTGCTCCTCCGTGGCGGAGAGCGCGCGAGCGAGCGGCGGGCCGCCGGAATTGTTCACCAGAATGTCGAGGCGTCCGAAGCGCTCCACGGTGGAAGCCACGAGGTGGCGCACCGTCTCCGCCTGGTCGAGATCGCCGGCGAGAGCGAGGACCTCCGCGCCCGTCGTCTCACGAATCGACTGTGCCGCCCGCTCGAGGTCGGCCGAGCTTCGGCTGCACACGGCCAGCGATGCCCCTTCTTCCGCCAGCACGTCCGCGCAGGCGCGGCCCAGGCCCTTGCTGCCTCCGCCGACGACGGCGACCTTGCCCTTGAGCTCGAGGTCCATGGCGAGCGCGCTCCTCTCTAGCGGGATGGGCAGCGAACGGACGCGATACTGGGAGCGGAGACAGCGGCTGTCAAGCTAATGCGCCTCAAACGAGATTTGGCGACACGACACGTGGCCCGGCACAGTGCCGGGCCAAATTGCGAGCCAGACGAGGCCCGAGGAAGGCCGCAGCCCGAGGCGTACGTGGATGTTCGAGCCGAGAGGCCTTGCCACGAGGCGAGGGCTGAGTCGATCGTACGTTGAGGGCTGCGGCCGACCGAGAACGTGGCTCTTCGAGCTGAGCCGCCATGCGGCGAGGCGAGGGCTGAGTCGATCTGGCGAAGTCAAGTTGGCCCGGCACTAGAAGAGGTGGCAGGCGACCTGGCGTCCCTCGGCAAGCTTGAGCTTCGGCTCCTCCTGTGAACAGACGGGCATGACCTTCGGGCAGCGGGGATGGAAGCGGCAGCCCGGGGGCGGATTGAGCGGGCTCGGCACCTCGCCCATCAGCACGGCTTCGTCCCGGCGCTCGTCGGGATGAGCGGGCAAGGCCGCCGCGAACAGTGCCTGCGTGTAGGGGTGCTGGGGGGCGGTGGCTACCCGCAGCGCCTCGCCGATCTCCACGATACGGCCGAGGTACATGACGGCGATGACGTGGCTCATGTGGGCGACAGCGGCGAGGTCGTGGGCGATGAAGAGATAGGCGAGACCGAGCTCGCGTTGGAGGTCGCGGAGGAGGTTGAGGATCTGAGCGCGGATCGACACGTCGAGGGCCGACACGGGCTCGTCCAGCACCACGAGACGCGGAGAGAGGGCGAGGGCTCGGGCGATGGCGATGCGCTGGCGCTGCCCGCCCGAGAACTCGTGGGGGAAGAGCTCGCGGGAGCGAGCGGGCAGCCCGACCACGTCGAGCAGTTTGGCCACCCGAGCCGCCACCGCTGGCGCGTCGAGGCGCTCGTGGGTGATGAGCGGCTCCGCAATGATGGAGTCCACCCGCATGCGCGGGTTCAGGGAGGCGAACGGATCCTGAAACACTGCCTGCACGCTCTTGCGGTAGGCGCGTAGTCCCTCCCCCTCGAGGGTGGCCACGTCTTGATTGGCAAAGAGGATCTGCCCCGCCGTGGGCTTTTCGAGGCGGAGCACGAGCTTGGCGGTGGTGGTTTTGCCGCAGCCGCTTTCTCCGACCACCCCCAGCGTCCGGCCGGGCTCGATGGAGAAAGCGACGTCGTCCACCGCGCGCACCACGCCCCCGGACTGACCCAGGAAGCTGCGGCCCACGGTGAAATGCTTGGTGAGGCCGCGGGCCTCGAGGAGCGGCGTCATCCGCGCGCGGCGCCCACGGTGGCGGGAGCGGCGACCCAGCAGCGGGCGTGATGCTGCCGCGCGAGTTGGCTCTCGGGCGGCGCCTCGGCCCGGCAGCGATCGATGACGTACGGGCAGCGCGGATGGAAGGCGCAACCGGGCGGCAGGGCCGCGGGATCGGGAGGCTGGCCCTCGATGGCGGTGAGGCGCTCGGTGGCATCGCCGAATTTGGGGATGGACTCGATGAGGGCCCGCGTGTACGGATGCGCGGGCTCGTTGAAGATGCTCCGCACGGGTCCCGCCTCCACGAGACGGCCCGCGTACATCACCGCGACCTGGTCGCACATGCGCGCGACGATGCCGAGGTTGTGGGTGATGAAGATCATAGCGAGGCCGCGCTCGCGTTGGATGTCGCCCAGGAGCTTGAGGTACTGCGCCTGGATCGTCACGTCGAGGCTGGTCGTCGGCTCGTCGGCAATGAGGAGCTGTGGTCCGCAGGAGATGCCGATGGCGCCCACCACCCGCTGGCGCATCCCGCCCGAGAGCTGGTGTGGATACTCCCCCACCCGCCGCAAAGGCGCCGCGATGTTGACGGCGGCGAGCAGCTCACCCGCTCGCTTCCACGCGGCGCGGCGCGGGGTCGACTCGTGGGCGCGCAGTGTCTCCGCGATCTGGTCACCCACCGTGAAGAGCGGGTTGAGGGAAGCCATGGGGTCCTGGAGGATCATGGCCAGCCGCTTGCCACGGATGGCGCGCATCTCCCGCTCGGGCTTGGTGAGGAGCTCCTCGCCCCCGAAGCGCACCGAGCCGCCGGCGATCCGCGCGGCAGGCGGGAGCAGGCGCATGAGGGTGAGGGCAAGCGTGGTCTTGCCCGAGCCCGACTCCCCCACGATGCCGAGGGTGCGGCCGGCCTCCAAGGTGAACGACACGTCGTCCACCGCGCGCGTCACACGGGTGCCCCGCGCGCTCACGTACTGGGTGCAGAGCCCGGAGACCTCGAGGAGCGGGCTCACAACTGGCGGAGCTGCGGGTCGAGCTTCACGCGAAGCCAGTCGCCCAGGAGATTGGCGGACAGGACCATGAGCATGATGCAGAGGCCGGGAAGCACGGTGAGCCACCAGTAGCCGGCCATGAGGCCCTTCTTGCCGTCGGCGAGCATGAGCCCCCATGCGGGCTTGGGCGGGGGCACGCCCACGCCGAGGAAGGAGAGGGCGGCCTCGGTGACGATGACCACGCCCAGCATGAGGGTGCCGAGGACGATGGCGGAGTTGAGCACGTTGGGGAGGATGTGCCGGCGCATGATGGTCTTCTTCGAGCAGCCGGCCACGATGGCCAGCCGCACGAAATCCCGCTCGCGCAGGGAGAGGACCTCGCCCCGGATCACCCGCGCGTAACGCGTCCAGTACACCGCGCCCAGGATGATGACGATGTTCATCTCGCTCGGGCCGACCACCGCGGCGAGGAAGATGGCGAAGGTGAGCGCGGGCAAGGCGAGCCAGGTGTCGGTCACTCGCATGATCACCTGATCGACCCAGCCTCCGAGATAGCCGGAGAGGATGCCGAGGACCGTGCCGAGAATGCCCGCCACGATGACCGCGGTGAACCCCACGACCATGGAGACGCGGGCGCCGAAGATCAGGCGCGAGAGCACGTCGCGCCCCACGTGATCGGTGCCGAGCAGGTGCGCCTCGCTCCCCCCCGCCTGCCACGCGGGGGGACGGAAGCGATCGCCCAGCACGCCGACCTCGGGATTGTAGGGGGCGAGCACGTTGGCGAAGATGGCCACCAGGGCGATGGTGCTCAGGATGACTGTGGGAATCCAGGGAAAGCCTTCCACGCGGAGCGCGGAGAACCGCCAGGCCACGGTGAGGGACGCCGCTCGGCTACCATTCATGGCGCGCTACCTCTCATAGCGAATGCGCGGATCGATGACGGCGTAGAGAATGTC
>DATGCY010000567.1:0-3476 GCA_035311385.1 Candidatus Methylomirabilota bacterium | reverse complement strand
CTCCCCCCTGATCACGCGGTAGAGATTTATCCTGGTGAACCAGCCGAAGTTGATCCCTCTCGCCTCGCCTCCCGAAGGATCCGCCGGGCCTCGTCGCGAGCGGCGGGACCATAAACGGGCTTTCGCGTTCGGGGCGGGACTCCGTGCGCGCGTTCATCCGGATCGGCGTCGGCCAGCCCCAGACTAGGACCAGCTGAGAGCCGCGGCCCGTCCTGGGCAGCATCCGCTGGATTCTCGAGCGTGCCGAGCTAGGACCGGAGCGAGTGTGGGCTGACGCCAATCGGACGACATGGTGGGGCGCTCTGGAGATGTGGGTTGAGCGCTCCGGGGTAATGCTCGTGGTGGTCGGGCCGGTGGGAACGCCGAGGATGCCAGGCACCAAACGGCTCTCCGAGTGCGCACCGCCCATGGTGGCTCAGCGTGGGCTCGGCACCATGGCTCAAATTTTTTGGGACCAAAAATTTTCGCCGAGATCGATCCGGGCCGACGCCGCGCGGGAACCCCGATCACAGGGGGTGCTCGCCCCCCGCCCCGGAGGGCAGGCGCCGCGGACGACGGCGGCGCGCGGTCGGCCGACGCTGTGTTCCGTTCCGAATAGAGCCACCGGCGGAGTGTCGACCGGTTGCGCCTGGGTTGCGCCTGATGCTACGTTCCGCCTCGATCTGCAAGGGGCATTGACCCAAATATCTGTGATACATAGGGTGAGCATCTATCGGAGCAAGTTCAACGTGCCCTTGCAGATCGAGAGCCAGGGCTTCTGCGTAGTCAGATAAGGTTCGAGCTCAGTTCAAGCCCCAGAAGGCGCATTTATGATCTGCCGCGAACCCGGTGCTTGCCAACGGCGTCGGCGGATGGAGCGATTGGAACTGGTCGCTGCTCCTGTACGGCGGCCAGGGCGGCGCCTCGGACGAGTTCGGGTTACCGGTACGCGCGAACTCTGCCCAGTACCGGACCATCGTCTTGGACAGTTGCTCCTGCGCGGGCGTCAGCCCGGGGCTCGGCACCGGAGTCTCGAGGACGTCGAAGATGTACTGGAGCTCGGAGGCGTGCGAGGCGCCCGTCGGGAAGCTGATCGAGGCGAAGAAGAGCATCGGCGCGTTCGGATCGTTGAACTCGTACTGATACGTCGGTACGTACTGTGACAGAAATCGCGACGACAGTCGGGCGTTGCACGCGAACACCACGTCCGTTCCGATGGCGCCGAGCGCGACACTCGGGCTGGGATACGCGTTGAGCGGATATACGACGGTTCCGATGAACGTCGCGGTGGCTGCCGGCACACCGAGCGTCGCCGCGATTGCCGGAATGTAGCCAGCGGGCGTCAGCGGCGTTCCCGTCGTGGCTTCGGTCTGCGCGACGAACAACCGCCATTCGTCGTGGTTCGAGCCCTCGATGACCGGCACGTGGTTGAACTGCCCGGTGGTGAAGGCGGCCCGAACCGTCTGAGGAAGCACGAAGCCATCGAGGTTCGGCACCATCGTGCCCGAGGGCTGATGAGCGAGGATCGTCGCGACGGGCAGGCTCCGCAGGCATGCGGCAGCGGTGGACGGATCGGCGCAGCCGGCGCTCGCCGCGAACGCCGCGCCGGCTGCCTCGGCCGCCGAGAGCGAAGGTTGAACAAGAGAGTACGCGCCGCTCTCCACGATCGCCTTGTGGAAGAGGCCGGCCGCCAGCGGCGACGCTAACTGCGAATGCACGCTGAGTCCGCCCGCCGACTCACCAAATATCGTCACGTTGTCGGGGTCCCCGCCGAACGCCCGGATGTTGCGTCGCACCCATCGGAGCGCCGCCTGCTGGTCAAGGAGGCCGTAGTTGCCGGAGGCGCCGGCTGACGACTCAGCGGCGAGCACCGAATGAGCGAGGAAGCCGAGCTCGCCGAGCCGATAATTGATCGTGACGACGATGACATCTTCTGCCACCAGGTTGCTTGGATCGTAGCCATCACTCTCGCCGACAACGAGTCCTCCGCCGTGGACCCAGAACATCACGGGAAAGAGGTGCGGACGCCCCTCGTTGGTCTTAGCGGGAGTGAACACGTTCAGGAACAGGCAATCCTCGCTCGCACTCGGAGTCCCGTATGGCGAGGCGACCTGCGGGCAGTGAGGGCCGAAAGTCGTCGCGTCGCGCACGCCGTTCCAGCGCTCGTGCTCCTGCGGAGGGCGCCACCGAAGGTCTCCGACGGGCGCCGCGGCGTAGGGGATTCCGCGGAACTCCTGCATGGTGCCCGTCGCGACACCTCTCACCGGGCCCAAGTCCGTGGCCACGACCGGCGATGTGGACGCTGCCATCAGGACACCCGGACCACCCGCGACGACCGACAGGACTACCGCTGCGGCGATACTGTGCTGGACCCAGCTCGATGGCATATCGTCCTCCCGCCGGAGATATGTGAGGGGCGTGTAGAGCGACCACTATCCCATGGCGAATCGACAGTCAAGGGCTTCGGCTACCCGATTGTCCGGGACCACAGGATCTCTCCGTCTCTCAAGCGCAAAGAATGGGCTGAGTAAGCTGGCCGCCCGGGACCCCGCAGCGCGTGCTGGGCATCATGACGGAGTGAGCGCGTCGAAAACGTGCGCCGACTCACACAAGATCGTAGACTGAGGCGCGATGCGGCGGGCGACCAAGCGCCGAGTACGAGTCTTTCTCTGGTTTGTGCTCGCGGGGATTTTCATCGGCGTCGCATATGGCAGCCTCCTCGGCGGCATGTTCCGTGGAACGGCGCTCGTCGGAGGATCGATCGGCGCGATCGATGGGGCGGTGATTGCGATCCCAATCGCCGCCTTCGAAATCTTCCTGTTGCGCACGCGCTGGGGCCGGGCGGTGCAGCAGGCGCCGTTCCTGGTCACGTTCGGCGTCAAATGGCTCGCCTATGGGCTCCTGGTGACGGCGGTCAATCTGCGGTCGCCCGGCGCCTTCCTCCTCGGCCTGCTCTCGCTCGCCGCACCCTTGCCGGTCTCGCTCGCCCTGTTATCGGTGGCCTTCTCCTTCATGGCTGCCTTCGCATTTCTCTTCGCCCTTCACGTCAGCCAAATCGTGGGCGCGCGGACCCTCGGGCACATCGTGTTCGGACGCTATCACCGCCCCCATGTCGAAGACCGGTTCTTCTTGTTCATCGATGTTCGGGGCTCGACCACTTTGGCCGAGCGGATTGGGGCGGCTGCGGTCCATCGTTTCCTCGCGGCCGTCTTCCGTCTGGCCTCTGATCCCATCGACGACTATGGGGGCGAGATCTATCAATACGTGGGGGACGAGATGGTCGTGACCTGGGCATCGGCCGAGGGTGGCCGGGGGGCTCGACCCATCGCCTGCTTCTTCGCGATTGCGGGGGCGCTGGAAGGGGCGAGGCCGGAGTTCGAGAGAGAGTTTGGCGTAGCGCCCCAAGTACGGGCGGCACTCCACGCCGGGGTCGTCATCAGCGGTGAGATCGGCGAGAGCAAACGCGAGATCGTCTTCCATGGAGACGTGATGAACAC
>DATGCY010000566.1:0-2363 GCA_035311385.1 Candidatus Methylomirabilota bacterium | reverse complement strand
AGCAACAAGTGCGTCTTCTGCTTCATCCATCAGCTTCCGCGCGGAATGCGCCGGAGCCTCTACGTCAAGGACGACGACTTCCGGCTCTCCTTCCTCCACGGCAACTACATCACCCTCACCGATCTCGAGGAGCACGAGCTCACGCGCATCGAGGCGCAGCGGCTATCGCCCCTCTACGTCTCCGTGCATGCCACCGATCCCGAGCTGCGACACCGCCTCCTCGGTCAGCCCCGGCTGCGCCGCGAGCTGCTCCCCATCATGGAGCGACTGACCAAGGCGGGTATCGTGATGCACGCGCAGATTGTCCTCGTACCGGAGTGGAACGACGGCGCGGCTCTCGAGCGTTCGGTGCGCGAGCTCGTCCACCTGCATCCCGGCGTGGCCACGGTGGCCGTGGTGCCCGTTGGCCTCACGCGCCATCGCGAGCGGCTGCCCCAGCTCCGCGCCCACACGGCGGAGGAGGCGCGCGCCCTGGCCGCCACCATCGCGGGCTGGCAGCGCGAGCTGCTCGGCACGCTGGGCACACGTTTCGTGTGGGCCTCGGACGAGGTCTATCTCCACGCCGGTCTGCCCGTACCCGCCGCCACCTCCTACGAAGGCTTCCCGGTGATCGAGGACGGCGTGGGTCTGGTCCGCCGCTTCAGCGACGGCTTTGCCGCGACCCGCCGCCGCCTCGCCCGGCCGTTTCCGCGCCCGCGTCACGTGACGGTGGTGACGGGCACCCTCTTCGCCCCGCGCATGCGCAGGCTCGTCGAGAGCGCACCCACGGAAAACCTCACCATCACCGTCGCGCCGATCGTCAACGATTGGTTCGGGCACGGGATCGGAGTGGCGGGGTTGCTCACCGCACACGACATCCAGTCTCAGCTCGCGGGCCGTGAGCTGGGCGATCTCGTGCTCGTGCCCCAGGTCGCGCTGAGCGAGAAGGCCGGTGTCTTCCTCGACGATCTCACTCTCGATGACGTGAGCGCCCGGTTGGGCGTTCCCGTGCGCGCCGTGGAGCCGTCGGCGGCGGCCCTCGTCACCGCCCTCCTCGGCCGCTGAGCGGCCCGGCTGGTCATGATCCGTCCGATCATCGCGCTCGTGGGCCGACCCAACGTCGGCAAGTCGACCCTCTTCAATCGGCTGGTCGGGCGGCGCCGCTCCATCGTGCACGACGAGCCGGGCGTGACGCGCGATCGCCTCTACGGTACCGCCACCTTCGAGCGCTGGCAGGCCACCGTGGTGGACACGGGCGGCTTCGACCCCGGCACGGAGTCGAACCTCATCGCCGCCGTGCGCGACCAGGTGATGGCCGCCATCGCCGAGGCCGACCTCGTGGTCTTCGTGGTCGATGGCCGCGCCGGCCTTACCTCGCTCGACGAGGAGATCGCCCGCATCCTGCGCCGGAGCCAGCGCCCCGTGCTCGTGGCCGTGAACAAGATCGACAACGCAGGCCAGGAAGCGGAGGGCGCCGACTTTTATCGTTTGGGTTTTCCCACCGTGCTCGATCTCTCTGCCGAGCACGGCCGCGGCGTGGCCGAGCTGTTGGAGGCCGCGCGCGGCCTCGCGCCCTCCCCCGTCATCGACGCGAGGGGGGAGGGGACACGGGTGGCCATCATCGGGCGCCCCAATGTGGGCAAGTCCTCCCTGATCAATGCCGTGCTCGGAGAAGACCGCGTGCTCGTGCACGACGCGCCTGGCACCACGCGCGACGCGGTCGACACGCCGCTGACCTTTCGCGACCGCCCGTACCTGCTCATCGACACCGCGGGCATCCGCCGCAAGGGGCGCGTGTCGGAGGCGCTGGAGAAGCTCGCGGTGGTCATGGCCCTCAAGAGCCTGGAGCGCTGCGACGTGGCGGTGCTCGTCCTCGATGCCTCCGAAGGCGTGACGGCCCAGGACGCCCACATCGCCGGGTACGCCCATGACGCGGGTCGGGCCATCGTGCTCGCCGTGAACAAATGGGATCTGGTGCCGCCCGGGCTCGTGGGTCGCGCTGATGTGACCGCGCAGATCCACGAGCGGCTGCCTTTCCTCGACTACGCACCGGTGTGCTTCACGTCGGCGGTGACCAAGCTCGGGCTCCGCGATCTCTTCGACACCGTCGATCACGTGGCGGCCGAGGCACGCAAGCGATTGCCCTCCGGCGATCTCATCACGATCTTCCGCCAGGCCGTCGAGCGGCGGCCGATCACCTCCGGCGGTGTGCCGCTGCGCATCCAGAGCGTGCAGCAGGTCGCGGTCTCGCCGCCGACCTTCGCCGTCAAGGTGAACTGGACGGGCAAGCTCCACTTCTCCTTCGAGCGCTACCTGATCAACTCGCTCCGCCATGCCGCAGGCTTCGCGGGCTCGCCCGTCCGCCTGCTCGTGCGGCGGGCACC
>DATGCY010000565.1:0-6096 GCA_035311385.1 Candidatus Methylomirabilota bacterium | reverse complement strand
GAGGCCACCGGCCAGCGTGCCGATGAAGGCTCGCCGTGTCGTCACTGAATCACCTCATCGGCCCGCCCCAGCAGCGACGGCGGGATCGTGAGGCCAAGCGTCTTGGCGGTCCTGAGGTTGATGATGAACTCGAGCTTGGTGGGCTGCTCGACGGGGAGGTCGGCGGGTTTCGCGCCCTTGAGGATCTTGTCGACGAACACGGCGACGCGCCGCTCGGCGTCCGGCGTGTACTCCTCGTAGGCCATGAGGCCGCCTTGCTCGGCGAAGGACCGATTCGTCGAGATCGCCGGCAGACGGTGCTGGGCGGTGAGGCGCAGGATCGTCGCGCGGTGCGTCTCGAAGAACGGCGCGCCCACCAGCACGAGCCCCCCCGCCCGCTCGCGAGTCATGGCGGCGAAGGCCATCTCCAGGTCAGCGGGCTGCTGCACGTGGAGGACCTGGAGTGCCACGCCGAGCTTCTGGGCCGCCTCGCGGAACACGTCCAGCGAGGACCGTGGCAGCTCTTGGAGAGCGGGATTCTTGTACCGTAGCACCGCCACCCGGGCCATGCCGGGCACAGCCTCAACGAGGAGTGCGAGACGCTTCCCGTTCACCTCGACCGACTCGAAGCTCCCGAGGCCGGTCGCATTCCCGCCCGGCCGGGCGATGCTGACGACGAGCCCGCGCGCCACCGGGTCGCCGACCTCACTGAACACGATCGGGATGGTGCTGGTCGCCTGCTTGGCCGCCAGCGCGGAGACCGTCGCTCGTGCGACGATGACGTCGACGCCCCGCTGCACCAACTCCGTCGCCAGCGGGAGGGCGCGTTCCTCGCGGCCGTTGGTGAACCGAGTCTCAAAGGCGATCGTCTGCCCTTCCACATAGCCGAGGTCGCGCAGCCACTGCCGGAAGGCGTTGAGGCCGCCGAAGGCCGTTTCGGCCTCGGATGCGAGGTAGCCGATCAGCGGGACCTTCCGGGTTGGCGCAGCATCCGCGGCGGGCAGCGCGACGAGGAAGCCACCGGCCAGCGTGACGAGAAAGGCTCGCCGGGTCGTCACTGGATTACTTCGTCCGCCCGCGCCAGGAGCGCCGGCAGGATCGTCAGACCGAGCGCCTTCGCCGTCTTCAGGTTGATCACCAGCTCGAACTTCGTGGGTTGTTCGACCGGCAAATCGGCGGGTTTTGCGCCTTTGAGGATCTTGTCCACAAGCCCCGCGGCGAGACGATACATCTGTTGGACGTCTTCCGAATATGACATCAGGCAGCCAGCCTTGGAGAACCGGCCATATAACCCTATTGTGGGTAGGTGGCGCTGCAAGGCGAGATTACAGATTTGATCCGCCACGAGAATCGTGGAAGTCGAGTTGTCGAGCACCAAGCCGTTCGTGCCGGGCTTGAACTCTGCGAAGGCTCGTGTGACACCATGTGGATCATCCCGCAGGACAACCGATTGCCACTCCACATTCGCCGCCTTCGCCCGAGAGAGCGCCCGCTCCGCCGTATCGCGGGGACTGCTGTCGGGGTCGTAAAGGTAGATCCCTCGAGTTACCCTTGGGGCGGCTTCTTTGAGTAGCTGATAGAGCTTGAGCGCCGGCGGGTTTTGAAACGAGACGCCGGTCACACTCCCGCCGGGTCGTGCCAGGCTCGCTACTATCCCCTTTTCAACCAAAGAGCCGGCGGCTGCAACGATCGGAATGGACTTGGTCGCCTGCATCGCCGCATAGGTCGCAGGGGTGCCGGCCGTAACGATCACGTCGACATGTGCCCGCACCAAGTCGGCTGCGAGTTCTGGCAACCGGTCTGGGTGCCCTTCTGCCACGCGGTACTCCATGACGAGACTTCGCCCCTCGACATACCCAAGATCGCGGAGCCCTTGGAGGAAACTTTGGACTGGCGCCCCCTGCTGGCTGAACTCGGATGAGAGCCCGGCAGATAGGAAGCCAACGTGGTAGACCTTGCGCGCTTGCTGCCGACACCCGCCGATGAGCGGCACGGCGAGGAGGCCGCCGCTAAGGCTACGAACGAACGCGCGTCGGGAGATCACTGAATCACTTCATCCGCGCGCGCCAGCAGCGCCGGCGGGATTGTCAGGCCGAGCGCCTTGGCGGTCTTGAGGTTGATGACCAGCTCGAATTTGGTCGGCTGTTCAATTGGGAGAGTGCCGGGATTGGCCCCCTTGAGGATCTTGTCGACGTAGATGGCGGCGCGCCGGGTGATGTCGGCGTAGTCGGCGCCATACGACATGAGACCGCCCGACTCGGCAAAGATGCGGTCCCAATACATAGCGGGAACATGCTCCTTGGCCGCGAACTCGATGATCTTTCGCCGGTTGGCCCAGAAAAACGGCGCCCCGCCGAGAACCATGGCGCGTACGCGGGCACGCTGGATCGAGGCGAAGGCTGTCTCGAACGCATCGGGAGCTGTTACCTTGACAGGGGCAAGTGTCAACCCCAAGGTCCGTGCGTCCTCTTTCCATTCCTCCATCCGTGCGGCTCCTTCGAAGTCTGGGTGGAAGAGAACGGCGACGCGGGAGACCTTTGGGAAGGCCTCCTTCAGCAACTGTAGCCGCTTCCCGATGATTTGAGGGCCCGCGCCGCCCGTAAGGCCCGTGACGGTCCCACCGGGGTGTGCGAGACTCAGTGCCAAGCCAGCCTCGACAAGAGCGCCTCCGGCGAGCACGATGGGGATACTCGAGCTGGCCTGCCTCATCGCTATCGCGCCGCTTATGCTGGGGGTGACGACTACGTCCACGGGAAGCTTGACCAACTCCTGCGCCACGGCAGCATAGCGTTCAGGATGTCCCTCCACCGTCTTCAACTCGATCGTGATGTTCTGCCCATCGATCCAACCGAGCTGCCGCATGCCCTCGAGAAAGGCTTGGGCATACCGGCTCGTTGGATTCGGTCGGGCGAGCTCCGCTTCGGGAGTGCTCGCGAAGATGAACGCGAGGCGCGGTGTCTTCTTGATTTGCTGCGCGTCGGCGGCGAGCGGCGCGGCGAGGAGCAGACAGAGCGCGACGACCACGATGCACAGGCAGCGTCGGTTCATGTGTCCTCCTTGCGCTCGCGCCCCTGCTTCCACAGCGCACCACACGGCGCGTGCAGGGAGGCTCCGCGACCGCCTATCGAGAATTAGCCGACCCGCGCATCCGGACCACCGCAGATCAAGCAGTGGAATGCTAGGACGATCCTTGCTGGCGGCCTCCTTTGCCGTGGGTCGCCTGGACGCACGACCAATTCCAAGCCGAGAAGAACGAAACTACCGAAGAGGAATCCGCCGCCAGGACGGCCGACACGAAATGCCGCTGAGGTTATGCTCGAGAGCGTCTGGCGGTGAACACCACGAGGTGATCACCGAGCGGCGGATCCGATTGGGTTAGCCGAGCGGCGGAGCGCGGAGTGGTGCCGAGTAGGCGGGAGCACTCGCCGGCCACGCCACCGTGGCCGGGCACAGCGTCGGCGCGAGGGCGAGACAGAGACTGGCCTCTGGCGAGACGGTGGACTCGGTAGCCTCAAAAGCAGACGTCAAGAGGCATACGACATCATCGAAATCGGCTTGATCATAGACTCCGGCGAGCCAGGTCGGATCGGGGGGGCTCGCATGGGCGAGCGTGACGGGAGCAATGATCAGAAGCACCAGCAACATGGCGCTCAAGCGATCGATACGAGGAACGTGCAAGCGATTGAGAATGGTCATTCTCGCCTCGTCGGACGCCGATCGGTTAGCGCTCGAGCAGAAGTCACTATGGGATTGGGGAAGTCCTCTGTCAAGACGATTTGCGCTGCCCGATGGTTTCGATTGGCAGACGAGGCATTCGCTGGGACCAATTCCACAAGCTTCCAAGGCGTGTGCTTACTGTTGGCATTTTACTCGACCGTGGGCGTTGAGCTCCCGATCCCGGCGTTCCCGCTCGCTGCGCCAGGGCGGCGAGCGACGCGGCGAGGAGAAGGGGCTGCGAGCTGTACGGCTCCACGACCTGCGCCACACCTTCGCAAGGCCGAGCGAGAGTTGACGACGTGAGCCTCCGTTGATCTGACGCCGGCGCTCGCCCTGCGGCGGCCCTTGCGACCACAGGGAGCGATGCTTAGCGCCAGGTACAGCGGCGTCTTGCTCCTTGCTCTCCTAGCGTGGTTGGAAGAATCAAGACGAGAAATGACACGAGACAATGGACTCGATGAAGCGCTGCGCTCTGTTGGCCGAGTGCGGCTTGATACACTTGCCTGCGCTCATCGGTCCCTCGTGCTCAGTGGGGTGATGGATCACGCGCTCCGGTCGTTCTCAGCGGCCGGGACGTTTCTGTGTTGACTCAGCGGTCCTGCCCCGCCCCGATGTCTCGCAATACCTGCTCGTGCTCCTCGATCGCCAGCGCCAGCGCCTCGGCGGCCTCATACGATTGCCGCAACGTGGTCTTGAGCTGCGACGATGCCCGCGTGGGCCGATCATCCGTCGCCGGCGTGGGCCGCGACTCTCCTCGCTCACGCGCTTGTCGAGCCTGCGCCAAGTCAATGATCGTGCCTGCCTTGCGATCTGTCGTCATCGGCTCCTCCTCCGTCCGGTCTCGGTCGAACAACCGCCCCGGCTGGACGCGCAGGGCCTGCGCGAACCGCCCGAGCATTTCAAAGGATACTCCTTGACGGTGCCGTCGACCTGGCCGATCCAAACCGGACTCGTCCCGCGTGTCGAGGACCTGCTGCGTCCAGCCTCGGCGCCCGCCGCCACCGGTCGCCGGCGCGAAAGTGCGGGTCCAGATCCAGTCGGTCGAGCAGTCGTCAGGGACCCACTGCAACCAGGTGGGCGGTACCGTGGATTTCCCCAGTGGCACCTCGACCATGATGATTCCGGTGGACGCGGTGCAGGCAGTGACAGCTTTTCCGGCCCTGAAGGGAGTTCAAAAAGACAACTGCGTCGGCAGCCAGTTTTCGATGATCGTATACCCGGAGATGGATCGCGCCTGTGGCTGCAAGCTCACGTCTAGCTGTTAGGGTGATGCCCGGACACCGTCAATACCTTCGAGGGTGCTGGCGAAAGGAGGTCCGGGATGAAGCGAGTGGTTGGGGACCGGGAGCGCGCCCAGCGGGCGACGGCCCGCCTGCGCGTGCTTCAGCACTTTGACCAAGTTAGCCACAATATCAGCCGTACCTGTCGGTTCTTTGGGATCTCGCGCACTCTCTTCTACGAATGGCGCCGACGGTACCAACGCGAGGGGCTCAACGGGCTGAGACCCCGGCTGCCCGGTCCGCGCGTCAGCCCGCATCGAACGCCGCCTCACATTGAGGCGCTGGTGCTTCGCATCCGGCAAGAACGCCAGTACGGCATCCCCCGCCTGCGGCTGTTCCTCCGCCGCTATCATGCCGTGTCCTTGTCTCCGCCGACGATCCGGCGGATCCTTCGGGAGCACCGCGTTCCCCGCGTCTCCCAGAAACGCTACCGTCCCGGCCCGACGCGGCGCCGCGAGATTCACGTCCCAGGCCAGTCCGTCCAAGTCGACGTCAAGCACCTCAAGCTACGCTCAGGCCGGCTCTATCAATTTACGGCAATCGATGAAGCGACCCGGTATCGTGTCCTCAAGATCTACGATCACAACTCTATCCAGTCCGCCATTCACTTCATCAACGAGGTCCGCCAGGCGTTCCCCGCAGCGATCCGGCGGATTCAAACCGATAACGGCTCCGAATGGGGCACCGACTTCACCTGGCATCTCCACGATCTCGGCATCGCCCACAAGCACATCCCGCCCGGCTGCCCCGAGTCGAATGGGAAGGTCGAGCGCAGCCATCGCACCGACGAGGATGAGTTCTACCGGCGAGTGGCCTTCACGACCCGGCCCGAGCTCGTCCGCAAGCTGCGCGCGTGGGAGCACGAGTACAACCATCGCCGGCTGCATCTCGCCCTCGGCGGAAAGACCCCGGCCGAGCGGCTCGCTGAGCTCAGGATCTCGTCGGCCGCCGGCGTCCTGCGATCCGCTTGACTCTCACAGGAGATCACGAGGATGCGGGCCGGGCCGCCGGGCTGCGCGGCGAGCCACGTGATCGCCTCGCGCTGGTGGGCGGCGAGGCGGGCGCGCGTGTAGCGCTCGCGGATCACCGTGCTGTTGTCCTTGCGCGGCGCCGCCCCGAA
>DATGCY010000564.1:0-11160 GCA_035311385.1 Candidatus Methylomirabilota bacterium | reverse complement strand
GGCGATCGGGCGCCACCTCGGGAACTGGTCTCTGGGGGCGGGCCGCCTTCGCAGACGCCAGAGCCTTCAGGTGATAGAACGTGGCGGCCGGATCGCTGGTTCCCGCCTGCTCCACGAGCCGGCTCGCCTCGCGCTGCAGCTGGTCCATGCGTGGGTCGGGGTGCGTCCACCGGTGGTTGAAGCCCGCTTGATCGAGATCGCCCAGGTATGGTTGGATCGCCGAGCGGGTCAGTAGCGAGGAGCCCGGTGGCACGAGGAGCCGGAGGGTGAACTGCACCGGGTCGACGTGATCGATCAGCCCCTCCGTCTCCACGAAGTCGAACATCTCCAGGTAATCCTCGAGGCTCGTCCACGGCGTAAAGGCGACCCAGGTGGGGCGGAAGGCGATGCCCGCCCCGCGGACGATGGCCAGAGCGCGGCCGACGTCGGCCCCTGTGTGCCCCTTCTCGAGGTTCGCCAGCACGGTCTCACTCAACGACTCCACCGCGGAGACCATGAAGGCGCAGCCGAGCTCTCGCAGCTCGGGAAAGAGCGCCGCGCGTTTCAGGACGTGCTCCACCTTGGCGGTGAAGTCGAAGGTGAGAGACGGGAACTCTCGATGCATCGCCCGCAGGATGGCCAGCGAGTGCCCGGGGCCGTTGAGGAAATCGGGATCGCCGAAGGTGACGTGGGTGGCGCCGTCTCCGGCCAGGCGCCGGATGTCGTCGAGGACGATCGCCTGCGGCACGACGAAGAAGCGGCCGCCGTAGACAGGCGGGATGGGGCAATGCAGGCACAGATGCCGACAGCCTCGACTCGCCTCGACGTAGCCGACCAGCTCCTTGCGTCCGTCGCGGTCGAGATGGGCGTAGCGCTTGAGCCCGGGCAGCGCGCTGCGGCTCGGGGTGGCGAAGGGCAGCCGCGCCAAGACCGGCGCCGCCGCGTGTCCGAGCTGGCGCACGCCCTGGATCGGCCCAGAGCCACCAGCCATCACCGCCTCCACGAGAGCGAGCAGGGCCGATTCGTACTCGCCGCCGATGACCGAGTCGCCGCAGTGCTCGAGCAGATACTCCGCGTTGAGCGAGGCGTAGAGGCCGTAGAAGCAAATGTGGCACCTGGGATTCACGCGACGGATCTGCTCGGCCACGCGCACCCCGAGACGGAGAGCGGTGTGCATCGGCACCGAGATGGCGACGAGGCGGGCGCGCGCGAATCGCGCCGACTCGAACGGCTCCACGGAGATGTCAAGAGCTTCCGCAGCGTAACCCGCTCGCTCGAGGAACGCGAGCGGCGAGGCCAGGGCCAGGGGCTGGTGCCCTAGCTCGTAGCAGGAGACGAGGAGGATCGTCTCCCGCTCCATCTCAGTGCGCCTTGGCGAGGATGAAGAGACGGCGGAAGGGGAAGAGCGTGCGCCCGTCGGCCTGGGGTGGATAGGCACGCGCGGTGCGCGCGGCGTAGTCGGCCTCGAAGCGGCCGCGCTCCGGCTCGTCGAGCACGGCGAGGAGCGGGCGCAGCCAGGTCCCCTTGGTCCACTCCTTCACGGGATTCTCGCCGTCGAGGATCTGGAGATACTCCGTCTCCCAGATGTCCAGGGCCGCCGCGCGGGGGGCGAGGAGGCCGTAA
This sequence comes from Candidatus Methylomirabilota bacterium, assembly GCA_035311385.1. Taxonomy (GTDB): domain Bacteria; phylum Methylomirabilota; class Methylomirabilia; order Rokubacteriales; family CSP1-6; genus AR37. The sequence goes on along the minus strand of DATGCY010000564.1, from coordinate 9,558 downwards.
TAGTAGGCCGGATCGCCCGTGGGCGAGGGACGCAGGAGCGGCTCGAGCTTCGTCCGCCACGATCCGTTGCGCGCAGCATCCGAGATGGAGGTGTGGGACGGAGCGGAGAAGTTCCGCGGCATCTGCACGGCGAGCAGACCACCCGGGGCGAGCGAGGAGAAGAGCGAGTCGAAGAGCTTGTCGTGCCCATCTACCCAGTGCAGCGCGGCGTTGGAATAGATGAGGTCGATGGGCCGCGCCGGACGCCACGCGCCGAGGTCCGCGAGCTCCCACTGGATATCCGGAGCCGAGGCGGCGGCCTTGGCCAGCATCTCCGGCGAGGTATCCACGCCGGTGACGCGCGCGTTCGGCCAGCGAAGCTTGATCAGCTTCGTCACGTTCCCCGCGCCGGCGCCGAGATCCACCACTTCTGCAGGGTCGGTGAGATCGATGCGGTTCAGGAGATCGATTGCGGGACGGAGACGATGGTCGGCGAACTTGAGGTATTGCGCGGGATCCCAAGCCATAGGTTCCTCAGCATACTCCCTCCCGCGTTTTGGCAGCGGGTGACAGTTTTGGTATCGGGGTTTTAACGTACACGCCCATAAGCTGCTGATTCCGTTAGCCTCGTGGACGGGCCCGAGGTTTGCTTTGCATAGGGGCATGGCGAAGAACGGCGGGTCCCTTCGCGTACTCGTAGTCGAGGACGACGCTCCGATCGGACGCATGCTCGCGAGCATCCTGGCCGACGAGGGCTACGTGGTCGACCTCGCCGGCGACGGCCTCACCGCGCTCGGAAAAATCGAGGTCCGCGAATACGATCTGATCCTCACGGACCTCCGTATGCCCGAACTCGATGGCGTGGGACTCTACCGCGAGCTGGAACGGCGACAGCCCGAGATCCTTCGCCGCGTGATCGTCATCACGGGCACGAGTGGGCACCCCGAGTACGAGAGCTTCCTCGCGGAAACCAAGGTCCCCTACCTGGAGAAGCCCTTCAGCCTCCAGGCTCTCCAGTCCATCACGCGTCGAGTCCTCGCCGCCGCCTGAGCGGCTAGCGGGGCCTCGCGCCCACACGCCACTCGAAGCACGCATCGCCCCCGTCGAGACGACGGCGCACGTCGAGCCGCAGACGGCGGTTGTGCACCGAGAGCGCGCCCTGCCAAAGCGCGTTCCAGCACTCGAAGACGGCCGCACCCGGTGATTGAACACCCTGCATCAGCCGCCAGGTGTGCTGGCGCACCACCATCTCGTCGCCCTCTCTCGTGCACTCCACACGGTCGTCCTGCGCGAGGCCGAGACGCGTGAGATAGTCCGCGAAGTCCTCGGGTGCGGTGCCCTTGATGCCGAGGAGCTCCGCGGTCTCGAAGTAGTACTGCATGCCGATCAGGGTGCCGGTAACGCCGCCCAGATGGCGAACCTCCGCCTCGCCGAAGGTCTCGGACAGCACGGGCAGGATGGTCCGCACGTAGTCCATGGCGTAGTTGCGCGTGATCTTCCGCAGACGCTCGGGGGGCCAGTCCACGCCTTCCACCCGCGGGGCCCGCGCAGGATCGAAGTCGGGGCCGTCTTCGCCCGGCGCGAAGCGCAGGCGCTCCTCGGGCTCGAGATCGCGATCGTATTCGAGGTAGTAGCCCTCGAGGCCGGGCTGGCCATCGGTGGTCTGCTTGGTGCACACGAAGCCGAGACGCGGGTTGCCGAGCGACACGCCGTTGTGCGCGTGCCAGCCGCGGAGCATGGCCCGTGAGACCTCGCTGGGCACGCCGCAGATGGCGGTGCCCTCGTAGATCCAGCGCGGCGGCACGTAGCGCACCCAGGCCTTGCGGTCCGACTCGTACATGTACTCGACGCGCACGCCCCCGAGCTGATTCGACAGGTAGTGGTACTGGGCGCAGGCCACGGCGTGGGGCAGCTTCGCCAGACCGAGCTTCTCGAGGCCGGGCAGGAACTTCTCCAAATGCTGGCGCCGGAAGGTGCGAAAGACCAACTCGGCGGCGGCCGCGCCGCCGCGCCGGCTCACCGTGGCCAGGATGAGACCGGTGAGATAGGCGTGATAGAGGATCTCGACGGCCCGGTATCCTCGCGTGATGCGCTCGTCCATCGCGTCATCTTACGCCGGGAGGCACGCGGGATGTGGCCGCCAGGAAATAAGAATCGTTTTCCCGAGTTCATCCTGCACGGCGTGAAGAGTGTAGCGAAGCCTCTTGACGTGGTCGTGCAGATGCCCCCTTCTCCTCCATGAAGCGATCACACGCCGACGCCGCCACCGACTACCCCGCTCAGTTCGCCGGGTTGCCGTGTGTGTGGACAAGGTTCTCAAGGGCGCCCGGCCCGGCGATCTGCCCATCGAGCAGCCGACCAAGTTCGAGCTGGTGATCAATCTCAAAACGGCCAAAGTGATCGGGCTGACCATTCCGCAGTCGGTCCTGGGGCGGGCGGACGAGGTCATCCAGTAGCGGCCGAGGCTGGCGCGGCTCGGCTCGCGCGTATACACTCCCCCTGTGACCTCGCCTCAGGACCTGATCGGCGCCTCGCCGCGGCGGAAGGAAGACCGGCGGCTCCTCACGGGCGCCGGTCGCTACGTGGACGATCTCACCCGTCCCGGCATGCTGCACATGATCGTGGTGCGCAGCCGCCACGCCCACGCCCGCATCGTCAAGATCGCCCTCGAGGCGGCACGCGCTTTGCCCGATGTCGCGGCGGTCTGGACGGCCCTCGATCTGCCCGAGATGAAGAACGCCATGCCCGCGGCCTACGGCGGCAGCTACAAGGGCCGCGCCTTCCAGGTGCCCGTGCTCGCGCACGAGCGCGTGCGCTACGTCGGCGAGGGCGTCGTCGTGGTGCTCGCGGAGAATGTGTATGCCGCAGCCGACGCGGCGCAGGCCGTCGAGATCGAGTACGATCCCCTGCCGGTGGCCTCGGACACGGAGGCGGCGGTCACCGCGGAGCCGCCGATTCACGAGTGGCCCGACAACACTACGCTGCCCGTGGGCGGGCAGTACGGCGACGTCGCTCCGGTGTGGGGGCAGTGCGATCTCGTGGTGAGCGAGCGCATGCGGCATCCGCGCATCGCGGGCGCAGCCCTCGAGACGCGCGGGGCCTTCGCCTATCGCGACGCGGACACCGCCACGCTCACTGTGTGGTCCTCCACGCAGAATCCCTACTCGCTCCGCGACTCGCTCACCGCTGTGCTCGACCTGCCCGCGGAGCAGATTCGCGTGATGGTGCCCGACGTGGGCGGCGGCTTCGGCCCCAAGGGCTCGATCTATCCCGAGGAGATGCTCGTCGCCGCGGCCGCCCTCAAGACGGGACGGCCCGTGAAGTGGACGTCGGGCCGCGCCGAGGACCTGATGACGAGCGGGCACGACCGTGACCAGGTCCATCGAGCGCGCCTGGGCTTTCGCAAAGACGGCACCATCCTCGCCGTCGAGGACAGCTTCCTCGCCGACGTGGGCGCCTATCCCATCGAGGGCGAAGGCCTCACCCTCAACACCGTGAATCACTTCTGCGCGCCCTATCGCGTGGCCAACTTCCGGAGCGCGGGCCAGAGCGTGGTTACCAACAAGACGCTCAACGGCGCCTATCGCGGCGCGGGGCGGCCCGAGGCCAACTTCGTCATGGAGCGCTTGATGGATTTGGGCGCGCGCCGCCTCGGCATCGATCCCGCCGAGCTGCGCCGGCGCAACCTCGTCCGGCCCGCCGACATGCCCTATAGGCCCGGCCTCATCTACAAGGATGGGACGCCGATCGCCTACGACCCTGCAGACTTCCCCGCTTCGTTCGACCGCGCGCTCTCGCTCGTGCGCTACGAGGAGTGGCGAGCGCGGCAGAAGGCCCAGAAGCAAAGGCCGCGTCGGCTTGGCGTCGGCGTATCGTGCTACGCGCAGGGCTCGGGGCTGGGTCCCTACGAGGGCGCCACGGTGCGTGTGGACCCGAGCGGCAAGATCTACGTGTTCATCGGCGTCACCGCGCAGGGGCAGGGACACGCGACCACGCTGGCGCAGATCGCCGCCTCCGAGTTGGGCGCCAATTTCGACGACGTCATCGTCCGAACCGGCGACACCACGCAGTTCCCCTTCGGGATGGGCACGGGCGGCAGCCGCGTCATGGCCAACTCCGGCCCCGCGGTGGCCCAGACTGCGCGCGAGGTGAAGCAGAAGGCGCAGGCAGTGGCCGCCGAGCTGCTCGAGGCGGCGCCGGCGGACATCCGCATCGAGCGCGGTCTCGCCTTCGTGGCGGGCGTGCCGAGCAAGAGCATCACCCTCGCGCGCCTCTCCCTGGCCGCCATCAAGTCGAAGGCGCTCAAGCCGCTCGGCGAGCCCGGCCTCAACGCCTGCACCTACTTCTATCCCGGCACCGTCACCTGGGCCTTCGGAACCCAGGCCGCCGTCGTCGAAGTGGACACGGAGTCGTGCCAGGCGCGGTTGCTCGCCTATGCGGTGGTGCACGACCCGGGACGCGCCGTCAATCCCGTGATCGTGGAAGGGCAGCTCCAGGGCGGCGCCGTCCAGGGCCTGGCCGCCGGACTTCTCGAAGAGCTCGTGTACGACGAGACGGGTCAGCTCCTGTCGGGCAGCTTCATGGACTACGCCATTCCCAAGTGCGACGATGTGCCCTCGATCGACGTGGCGCTGACCGAGCACCGCTCGATCATCAACCCACTCGGCGTCAAGGGAGTGGGAGAGAGCGGCGCCATCCCGGGCGCGGCGGCCATTGTCAACGCCATCGAGGATGCGCTCGTCGATTTCGACGTGGTGCTGCGCGAGGGCCCCGCCACGCCGCGGCGCATCTGGCAGGCCATGCAGGACGCCCGGCGCCGTGGGTAGGGTCGGAGGTTGTGGAATCACCCTCACCCCAACCCTCTCCCCCGGGGAGGGAGAGAGAGCGAGAAGAACCCGCGCCACTGGAAGGGGGAGAGAGCAGGGTGAGAGGGCATTCCTGATCTCGCGATGAAAGACAAGAAACCCCCACCCTCCACCATCGTCCTTCTGGTGCGCCACGGCCTCACTCCCACGACCGGCGTGAAGCTGCCCGGCCGCGCGCGCGGCCTGCACCTCTCCGAGCAAGGCCGCAAGCAAGCCGAGGCCGCGGCCGCCCGCATCGCCAAGATCGAGAAAGTAGTGGCCATCTACTCCTCGCCGCTCGAGCGTGCGCGCGAGACGGCGGGCATCATCGCCAAGGCCAGGAACATGGCCGTGCGCATCGAGCGCGGTCTGCTCGAAGTGGACATCGGCAAGTGGACGGGACTGTCCCTCCGGGAGGCCGCGGCCAAAGCCGAGTGGCGCGCGGTACAGCAGCATCCAAGCGGCTTCCGTTTCCCGGGCGGCGAGTCGTTCACGGAGATGCAGGCGCGCGTCACCGGCGCCCTCGCCCGCATCGTGGCACGCCACACCGGCAAGATCGTCGTGGCCGTGTCGCACGCGGATCCCATCAAGGCCGCGGTGGCCCACGCCATCGGCACGCCACTGGATCTCTTCCAGCGCATCGTCATCGGCACCGCGTCGATCAGCGCGCTCGCGTACAGCCTGTCGAGCAGCGCGGCCCTCACCGTGAACTCCATGGACGGCGATCTCGCGCACGTGGGCGTCAAGTGAGCGAGTCCTTCGACTTCGAGCAGCCGGACTTCTTCACGGCGGGGGCCATCGGCAATCCCGGAGAGCGCGTCTTCTACCTGCAGGCGCGGGAGGGTGGCTCCGCCATCACCCTCAAGTGCGAGAAGGGCCAGGTCAAGTCGCTCGGGGACTACCTCGCCGGCCTCATCACCAAACTGGGCGCGCCCAAGGGCAAGGTGCCGACTCAGATGGACCTCCTCGACTTCGCTGAGCCCGCCTGGATCGTGGCTACCCTGGGCGTGGGCTACGACGACGAGAATGATCGCATCATCGTGGAAGCCCACGAGCTGTTCGAGGAGGAGGAGGAAGGCCAGCGCGCGGGCGAGGAGCCCGCTTCCGCGCGCGTGCGCATCACCCGCGAGCAGGCCCAGGCCTTCGTCACCCGCGCCGCCGAGCTTATGAAGGGCGGACGCCCCAATTGCCCCGTGTGCAGCGAGCCCATGGACACCAGCGGTCACATCTGCCGCCGTAGCAATGGGCATATCGTTCACTGATGCGCTGGACCTGCTGAGGCACGGCGCCGTCACCGTCAAGGGCCGCATGCCCTGGGCGAGCAACGTCACCCTGCTCGCCGAGGTAGAGCGCAATGACAGCTGCGTGCGCGCCATCTACAAACCCGGCCGCGGCGAGCGCCCCCTCTGGGACTTTCCCCCCGGCCTCTACAAGCGCGAGGAAGCCGCCTACCTCTTCTCGGAGGCGCTCGGCTGGGGCCTCGTGCCTCCCACCATCGTGCGCGAAGGCCCGTTCGGTGAGGGCTCCTTCCAGCTCTTCGTGGAGGCCGAGTTCGAGCAGCACTGGTTCACCATGCGTGAGGACCCGCGCCATCGCGAGCGCCTGCAGAAGATCTGCGTCTTCGACTTCGTGGCCAACAACGCCGACCGGAAGAGCGGCCACTGCCTCCTCGGCCCGGACAGCTTGATCTACGCCATCGACAACGGCCTGTGCTTTCACACCGACCTGAAGCTCCGCACCGTGATCTGGGACTATGCGGGCGAGGCGATCCCGAAGGAGGTGCTGGAGGACCTCAGGAAATTCGTGAAGGGCGGCCTTGCTTCTCCCCTCGCCGACATGCTCGCCCCCGACGAGCAGCAGGCGCTACTCGTCCGCATGCAGGCCCTCGCCGATTACGCGCGATTCCCCGAGGACCGCAGCGGCCACCGCTACCCCTGGCCGCTTGTGTGACTCGCCCGGCCGGCGGATCGGGGCCCGGCCGGCCCGCCGTCCGTCCCTTGCGAAGCGACTGAGGCGCTGGTCCGTGCTCGACATGGCACGGTCACCCGCATTGGCGGCCCTGGCTCAGAGAACGAACGGAACGAGCGCGGCAACGCGGTGCGCGTACTCCTCATAGGCGAGGCCGAACTGCTCCCGCATCCATTGTTCCTCGGTGCGCAGCTTCCACCAGAACGCCCAGAACGTCAGGACGACCGCCACGATACCTCGCCACTCCCCGCGCGCCAGCGCCCCGCCCATGAACGCGAGCAGCAACCCTGAGTAGATGGGATGGCGCACAAGCCGGTACGGGCCGCTCGTGATCAGCTCGTGGTCTTGCTTGACGGTAATCGTGCCACTCCAATTCCGACCGAGATGCACGCGCGCCCATACCGTGACGAGAAGGCCGGCCAGCGTCAGCACTGCACCGCCCCAGAAGGCCCACCTATCGATGGGCATGAAGCGCTCATCGAGAGCGTGGATCGGAGAGGTCGACCGCCAGAGGAGGGCCACGGCAAGCATGAGCGGCACGACATACACGAGCCGTGATCGTAGTGGCTCGCGCCGTGAAGTTATCTTGACGTTGCGTGAGGCGGCCCACCAGTAGCCGATCCAGCTCAGCCACATGACGGGGAACAGGTACCGGTACACCTGAACCATTGGGCCTCGCCTTCGAACCTGCCGTAGGGACCCGCCACCGCAGCGATCGAATCTCGCCACGGCCAATTGGATTGTAACGCTCACCAGGGATGACGACGCCCGATCTCTGTACCAGTTTCTATGGGAGCAGCCCACGATCCCCAGCCACCCGGAGGGCCCGGTGTCGAAGTCGGCCGCGCCAAAAGAATCCGTGGAGGAACGCGGCCGTTTCAAGGAGTTCCCCTTGCCGAGGGCACGCAACCTCGCTACGCTCCGGGTTCGGACCATCGCGACATCACGGAGGAGCCCATGACTCGGTACCTGTTCCGCAACGTGAACCTGCTGGACCCCGCGCAGGACGAACTGCTGGGCGGGCACGAGGTGCTCGTGGAGGGTGAACTGGTCCGCGAGGTGTCGGACCGGCCCCTCCAGGCCGGCAACGCCACCGTGATCGATGGCGGCGGGCGCACGCTCATGCCGGGGCTGATCGATTGCCACGTGCACGTGTTCTTGAGCGAGCTCAACATCCGGAACCTGGAGCACGTGCCGCTGACCCTCATGACGGCGCGCGCGGCCGAGGCGATGCGCGCCATGATCGATCGCGGTTTCACCACCGTGCGCGATACGGGCGGCGCCGACTGGGGGATCAAGGCTGCGGTGGAGAACGGGCTCCTCGCGGGGCCGCGCCTCTTCATCTCGGGGCGGGCCATCGGGCCCACGGGCGGCCACAGTGACTCGAGGCGCCGCACGGATGGCGGCTCGTCGTGCGGCTGCTGCAACGCCATGGTGTTCTGCATGGCTCTGGCCGACGGCGCCGACGAGGCGCGGCGGAGCGCTCGCGAGCAGATGCGCCAGGGCGCCGACCAGGTGAAAATCATGATGTCGGGCGGCGTCGCCTCGCCCTACGATCCGCTCGACAGCCTGCAGTACAGCCCCTCCGAGGTGGCCGCGGTCGTCGAGGAGGCGCACGCCTTCGGCCGCTACGTGTGCGCCCACGCCTACACGCCCGAGGCCATCACGCGCGCCATGCAGGGTGGCGTGCGCACCATCGAGCACGGCAACTTGATCGACGAGGCCGCGGCGCGGCTCATGGCCACCCGGGGCGCGTTCCTCGTGGCCAACCTGGTCACGTATCACGCCATGAAGGAGCGGGCGGCGCAGTTCGGCATGTCGGGAGACATGCTGGCCAAGAACGACATGGTGCTGGAGGCGGGTTATCGCTCGCTCGAGATCTGCAGGCGCGCGGGCGTACCCGTGGCCTACGGCAGCGATCTTCTGGGCCCGCTCCAGGAGGAGCAGAGTCGCGAGTTTCTCATCCGCGGCGAGGTGATGAAGCCCATCGAGGTAATCCGCGCCGCCACCACCATCGGCGCCCGCGTACTGCGCCGCGAGGGAAAGCTAGGGGTCATCGCGCCAGGCGCCTTCGCCGATCTGCTCGTCGTGGACGGCAATCCCCTGGTGGATCTAGGCCTGTTTCAGAAGCAGGGCGCGCACCTCACGGCCATCATGAAGGGCGGAGCGTTCCACAAGAACCTCCTCTGAGCACGCGCGAAAAGCTTCGCCCCCGCGACCCGGCCTGAGAGGATGTGCCCGTGCTGATCTTCGATCGGAAGTTCGGCGCGGATTTCCTCGCCAGCGTGCCCCCGGAGCCCGGCGTCTATCGCCTCTTCGACGAGGCGGGCACGCTCCTCTACGTGGGCAAGGCCGGCAATCTTCGGCGGCGCCTGGCCCAGTACCGCATGGCGGGACGGAGGAAGAAGGAGCGCAAGCGCCGCGCGCTGGTGAAGGCAGCAGCCCGCATCAGCTGGGAAGTCTGCGCGTCCGCTCTCGACGCCGCGCTCACCGAGATCCGCCTCATCCAGGCCCTTCGTCCGCCGCGAAACGTGACGAGCGCCTTCTCGTTCCTCTACCCCTTCGTGGGAATCCGCGCGGAGGGCGACGAGACGTACTTCTGCTTCACCACCTCGCCCGCGGCCTTCTCGGCCTTTGAGCTACACGGCGCCTTCCGCTCTCGCGAGGTGACACGCGAGGCCTTCTTCTCCCTGATGCGTCTGCTCCACTTCGTCGGTCATCCCGTGCCGCGCCATCGGCGCCGGCGTTTCGGCAATGTGCGCCACTC
>DATGCY010000563.1:0-2634 GCA_035311385.1 Candidatus Methylomirabilota bacterium | reverse complement strand
GCGGAAGCCAAGATGACGGACTCCGTCACGGGCCAGCTCATGGGCGAGTGGGTCGACAAGCGGGTAGGAGGCGGGAACATCAAGACGGCCGCGCAGTGGCAGTGGGGCGACGCCGAGAACGCCATGAAGGAGTGGGCGACCACGGCCGCCACCAGACTCTCGTCCTGGACGTCCGGCGCAGTGAAGCCAAGCTAAAACCACCCACTGCCCGTACAGGGAGGCGGAATCATGACGAGTTCGCGGATGCGGCTCTTGCGCGTGCTGAGCGCCGCGATGCTGTTGACCATGCCGGCGCTGGCAGATGCCCAGGGGCTCTACGTTTATCCGGCGCGCGGCCAGTCTCCGAAGCAGGAAGAGTCCGACAAGGGCCAGTGCTACGGCTGGGCCGTCCAGCAGAGCGGCTTCAACCCGGCAGATCCCCAGGTGGGCGGGCCGCCACCGCCGCCCGCGTACTCACCGCAGCCACAGGCTCCCCAGGGCGGGATGTTCCGAGGAGCCATGGGCGGAGCGGCGCTGGGAGCGGTGGGCGGCGCGATCGGGGGTGATGCGGGAAAGGGCGCGGCCATCGGCGCCGGCGTGGGAGGCATGTTCGGCATGATGCGGCGCCGTCGATACATGGAAGAGGAGCAGCAGATGCAGCAGCAGCAATGGCAACAGCAGCAGGGCTACATGGCCCAGCAGCAGAATGCCCTGGCCCAGGGGCGTGGCAACTACGACCGCGCCTTTTCCGCCTGCATGACGGCCCGCGGCTACACGGTGAACTGATGGACACGGAGCGCGGGTGCCATGCGCTGAAAGGGAGCACGACCATGAGGGCTTTTGTCTTTGGCGGTGTCGTCCTTGCTGTACTCGTCATGAGTTTTCCTGGGTCATCCAGAGGCGCTGCCGGCAAGTTCGATGGATCGGCGCCCGTGATCTGCGGAACCACCGCGGTGACGGAGTGTGGCGCAGACGGCCGGTGCCAGCGCGGCACGGCGACCGATGTCAACTTCCCTGCCATCTTCCAGGTCGACGCGGCGGGCAAGAAACTCCGAAATCTGCACACGAACCCGGGTGAGCAAGGCATGGAGTCGCCGATAAGGAACGTCGATCACGCGAACGGCAAGATGATCCTGAGCGGGGCCGAAGGTGACCGAGGCTGGAGCGTGCTCATCCACGAGAGCACCGGACAAATGTCGGCCGCGGTCGCCGGTGATGGCGAAGGATTCGTCATCTTCGGCCAATGCGCGCTGCCGTAGGGAGGGCCCGGACTATGAGTGCCATGTCCTACACGCTCGGTCGATCCAGGGTGAACCTGCACATGCTCTGGCTTGCTGGCCTCGCCGCCGCTCTCTCGGTCGTGCTATGGGCACCAACGGCCAGGGGGCAAGGCGTGGTCATCCCCTTGCCGCCCTCCGATCAGCAGGCGCTCATCAAATATCTCGGCCCTGGCGTGGTGGGCGCCGCCCTGCCCAGTGATCCGATTGCCGACGCCACGACGTACTTCCCGCTGGCGGACCAGACCTTCGTCTTCCAGGTGACGTCGGGCTCCAATTCCGGCGCCATCCAGAACCTCGGCCTGAAGCAGTCCCAGCGCCCCGCGGGGGCGCCGGCGTGGCGCTACCAGCTCACCCCCTCGCTGGCCGCCTTCATCAACTCCAGCACGGGCGGCGACCTCATCATGCCCGCGGTCAGCGACAGCGACAAGGGCGTCGTCGTGGTGACCACCCCGGCCAACCCCTTCGTGCTGAAGGGCATGAAGCCCGGCGAGTCTCGAAGCTTCAGCCAGACGGTGGTGGTGAACTATCTCGACGATCCGACCAAGAAGGACTGGGGCGGCAACCTGAACGCCATCTATACGTACGTCGGCACATACCAGGTGACGGTCCCCGCGGGCGTCTTCAAGGCAATCCTCATCCGCTTCGCGTATACGGGAAAGGTGGGCCCGGCCGACATCACCTATACGGCGTACTATCTCTTCGCACCTGGGACAGGTCTAGTCGCCACGGTCAACCTCGAGGACGTCTCCGCGTTCTGGATTATCCACATCGACACCACGACGGGGAGGGTCCTGGTCTCGAAATGAACGCCCAGGCGGAGACCGATGCCAGCGAGACCGTGGCATGCCCGCACTGTGATCTCCTCCAGGGCATCCCACCTCTCCCGCCCGGCGCCACGGCGCGCTGCCCGCGGTGCGCCAGCACGATTGCCACGCGCTCCACCGATCCCATCGACCGTCCGCTGGCGCTCAGCTTTGCCGCGCTCTTCGCCTTCATCGTCGCCAATACCGAGCCGCTGATGGGGCTGTCCGCGGCCGGCCGTCACGCGAGCACCACCATCGTCAACGGCGCCTACGAGATGTGGATGCAGGGGCAGCAGCTCACCGCTCTCATCATCGCCTTCTGCGCCGTGATCGCCCCCGGCGGCTACATCGTCTTCCTGCTGACGGTCCTGCTCGCGGTGCGGCGGCCGCCCGCCCGTAAGTGGGTAGGCGAGCTCCTGCGCTGGGCCGCCTTCATGCAGCCATGGTCCATGGTCGAGGTGATGATCCTCGGCATCCTCATCGCCCTGATCAAGATTGCCGAGCTGGCCCTCGTGGAGCCCGGCATCGGGATGTACGCGGTGGGCGCGCTCGTCGTGCTCCTCACGGCGATC
>DATGCY010000562.1:0-3137 GCA_035311385.1 Candidatus Methylomirabilota bacterium | reverse complement strand
ACTTCCACCGCGGCGCCGCGCGACTGAAAGAAGGCGAGCGCGGCCTCACCGTCCGCGATCCCTTCCATGGTGAAGAGCATGACCTTCTTCACGATTCTTCCACCATACCACCACCGGACGTCGCACGGGATAGCGCGGCCTTGACCCTCTCCGGCGCCTCTGCTAGCATCCGCCCGCTCGATATGACCACGTCACGTCTCTTCGCATGACGCGCGCGGATTTGGTGGCGTCTATGGCCGCGGAGAGCGGCTGGACCAAGGCCGCCGCCGACCGCGCGCTCCGCGCAATGCTTGCATCGGTCCGCGCCTCCCTCAAGCGTGGCCAGCCCGTCACCCTGGTTGGATTTGGCACGTTTTCCGTGAGCCGACGCAAGCCGCGCAAGGGCAAGAACCCGCGCACGGGGCAACCGATGAACGTGGCGGGCGGACGCACGCCGAAGTTCAAGCCCTCGCCGGAGCTGAAACGAGCCGTCCGCTAGGCTTTTTGCTTGGCTGCCCGCGCGGGCTGCCGTTACAATCGGTCCCAGTGCGTTGCTTCGTCGCGATCCTGTCCGCCTTGCTCTTCACCGCAGCCCCGGCGTTTGCGCAAAGCGACAGGCCTATGCGCCTGAGCGCGGAATCCGCCCTGCTCCTCGCCCCCAACGGCACCGTGCTCTTCGCCAAGAACCCGTCGGAGGATCACGCACCCGCCAGCCTGACCAAGCTCATGACGCTCTACCTAGCCTGCGAGGATCTCGAGGCGGGGCGCGCGCAGTGGGACGGAATGGTCGCCATCAGCCGGCGCGCTGCCGATACCCCACGCTATCGCATGGGGCTGCGGGCGGGCGAGGAAGTGCCGTTCCGCACCCTCTTGGAGGGTGTGGCCATCGCCTCCGCCAACGACGCGGCCACCGCGGTGGCCGAGCACCTGGGCGGCACCGAAGAAGCCTTCGTGGAGCGCATGAATGCCAAGGCGGCCGAGCTAGGGCTGCGCTCGACTCACTTCGCCAACGCCCACGGCCTCCCCGACCCCAACCAGCGCACGACGGCCCAGGACATGGCGCGGCTCATCGGCCTCCTCGTTCAGGACTATCCCTCCTCACGCCCCCTTCTGGGCGGGGCGAGCTTCGTGTACCGCGGCCGCGTGCATAGCCGCCGCATCCCCCTCTTCCAGGATCCCGGCGGGGTACAGGCGCTCAAGACGGGTTTCACCCGCGAGGCGGGCTACAACCTCGCTATCGCGGCATGGCGCGAGGGTCAACGTTTCCTCCTGATCGTCCTAGGAGCGCAGACGCGCAGCCTGTCCTTCCACGACGCCAAGCAGCTCCTGCGCTACGGCTTCGTCGAGTCCGGCTTCGAGATGCCGCCCGAGCCGAAACGGCCCACGCCCGTCCCCACGCGTCGTCAAAACGAGCGCCGGCGCCAGGCCTCCGTGGCCGTGAAGCACCTCGGCGTCTCGCCCCGCTAAGCCCCGTCATCCCGGCAGGAGGCTGATTCATGGCCAGACCGAAGGCCATCGTCTTCGACGCCTACGGGACGCTCTTCGACGTCCATTCCGTCGTCGAGGCCGGCCGTGCCGTCACCGCCGATCCCCAGGGGTTGTCCACCCTTTGGCGACAGAAGCAGCTCGAGTACACCTGGCTGCGGACGCTCATGGGACGCTACGTAGACTTCTGGGCGGTGACGGAATCCGCGCTCAGGTTCGCCCTCGAGCGCCTCGGCATTCAAGCGGCGGAGGAGGAGGTGCGTCGCCTGATGGACGCCTATCTCGCGCTCGCCACCTTCCCGGAGGTACCGAGCGCACTCCACGCCTTGGCCAAAACACCTCTCGGCATCCTCTCCAACGGGTCTCCGCGCATGCTCGAGGCTGCGGTGCGCTCGAGCGGGCTCGCTGGCGTGTTCCGCCACGTGCTCTCCGTAGACGCCGTGCAAGCCTACAAGCCCTCGCCCGCTGTCTACGAGCTGGGGATCCGGGCCTTCGGGCTGTCCGCGGGCGACATCCTCTTCGTGTCGTCGAATGCGTGGGACGTGTCGGGGGCCAAGGCCTTCGGCTATCGGTGCTGCTGGTGCAACCGCCTCGCCGCCTCCATGGAGCGGCTCGGCGTCTCGCCGGATCTCGAGGTGCGAGGCCTCGACGAGATCCCGGCGAAGCTCGGCTAGGCGCTCAGCGCCGCCCGCCCTCCGCGGCAGGAAGCTCGGCGAGCGCCCGCTCGTACAGCTCGTCCGTGTAGCCGCGCACGATCATGTCCCCGCAGACCAGCACGGGGACGCGGAGCAGCCCGTCCTCGTGGAGAAGCCAAGCGAGGGCCTGGGCTTCGCTGACCGGCTCACGGGAGGCGTCGTGCTGGACGAAGCCGTCGCCATCCTTCACGAAGAAGCGGCGGGCGGCACGGGCGAGCTGGAGCGCGCCATTGCGGTTGACGGGATGGGCGTCGAGTGGCCGGCTCTCGTAGGTCACGCCGGCTTTTCGCAGAGCGCGGCGGGCCAGCTCCGACGTGGGGCAATTGCAGGAGCGATCGTAGAGGATGACGTCCATGCGGGCAGTGTCGTCGGTCCGACGGGATGAGTCAAGAGGACCGGAGCGTCCTGGAGGCGCCGGGCAGGCTCAGGACGATCCGGTCGAGCGTGGCGGGCCTACTTCTTGCCGGCGAGCTTCTTCCTCTTGACGTAGCCCCAGATCTTCTTGGTCATCTCGGAGGGGCCGATGGGCGCCGACCCCATCACGGACTCCATGGTGTCCTTGCATCCCTTGAAGTTGATCGAGTAGCCACCGAACGCCTTCTTCTTTGCCATTCGCTCTCTCCTCCGTCGAGTGAGTTGGGATTCGCCGCCCGGCGCCTCCCGTAGGGCCGAGGGTATTATCGCCAGGCTACGAGGGAGCGCAAGGGAAAAATACAATCCCTAGGGGGCCGTCTACGAGGGGGCGCTACCGGGAGGGGGTATACCCCCCGGGGGTGTCCAATCGGCCTAGCGGCGACCGATGAACGCGGGCATCACGTCGCGGGCGAACCACGAGATCTGCTCCTTGAATTCCTTCGGACCCATGCCTTCCGCCCAGTGAATCATCATGTGCTCGAGGCCGGGATAGCGCGCCTCGAACTCCTTGATCTGATCGATGACGAGACGCGGAGGACCGCACAGCCACGCGCGCTGGGCGAC
>DATGCY010000561.1:0-10198 GCA_035311385.1 Candidatus Methylomirabilota bacterium | reverse complement strand
TCGCGCATCGATCTGCGCGACAGAGAGGGCACACCATGAAGACTCTGGCACTGGCAACCCTTCTGGCCTTCGTTCCCCTCGTGGGCACCGCCTCGGCGCAGACGGCGTCGCAGGACGGTGTACACACCATGGACGGCCAAGTCACCAAGGTGGACGCGAAGAAGGGCTGGGTGGACGTGAAGACACCAGAGGGGCGGATGAAGCTGCACTTTCCGCCTCCCGCGCTCGACAACGTGAAGGTGGGCGACAGCATCACGGTCGGGCTCGGCATGAAGAAGATCTCGTCGGCGAAGTAGCCGATTGCATCGCTCATACGACCGAGGTTTTGACACAGCACGAGAGCCTGAAGGAGGCGTGCAATGGCAGATGAGAGGTCCCGGCAGATGATGACCTGCATGTTTCGCGACCGCGAGGGAGCGGAGCGTGGGTACGGCTGCCTCACCAGTCGCGGCTACGGCAAGGACGACATCAGCCTGCTGATGTCGGACGAGGCGCGGAAGCGCCACTTCCCCAAGTCGGCCACGACCACTGAGCTCGGCAGCAAGGCCGCTGAGGGTGCGGGGATCGGGGTCGTCGCTGGCGGTGGGTTGGGCGCCCTGCTCCTCGGGCTTGCCGCCGCCGGTTTCGCCGTTCCTGGTCTTCCGATCCTCGCCATGGGTCCGCTGGCCGCCGCCCTCACCGGAGTGGGAGTGGGCGGCGCGGTCGGCGCCATCGTGGGAGCCCTCGTGGGCTCGGGCATTCCCGAGGAACAGGCCAGGGTCTACGAAAAGGGCATCAACGAAGGCGGCATCGTGATGGGCGTGACGCCGCGATCGGACGAAGATGCGGAGTACTTCGAGCGGGAGTGGCGGAACGCGCGTGGTGAGCAGATCTACCGTCCGCCCGCGGCGCGTCGCGTCGCCTAGCGGATACCGCAGGACAGATGGAGATACGGGAATGAAGAGCGTACGTGCCGTGGCTGCAGCGGCGGCGCTGGTGGTGGCCAGCGTAGGAGCCGCCGCAGCGCAGTCGGATCAGATGATGGGGCAGCACACCATGGAAGGGACGGTCACCAGCGTGAGCGCGAAGACGGGTTGGGTGCACGTGAAGACGTCCGAGGGGACGATGATCGTACACTTCCCGCCGGCCGCGCTCGCCGACGTGAAGAAGGGCGACACGATTTCGGTGGATCTGTCGATGAAGGACAATGGGCCGACCAAGGCCAAGTCCGAGAAGGTGAAGTAGCTGCTATACGAGGAAGGGCACGACTCCCGCCGGGTGGGCCTTCGGGCTCGCTCGGGCGGGAGCCGCTGTGTCTTGACGTTGTGACAAGGGGAGTGCTACTCATGTCGCTCACGCAGCCGACGGCGGGGGCGGCACATCGATGGAGTGATTTCGCTCGTGCCGCAGCGGAAGTTTTTTCGGTCTCATGCTCTGGATCGGCTCTCTCACGCAGTCTTCACCTCGACGGCTCCTGCCGTCCTAGCACAGGGAGACGGGCATGCCAGTGGCCAACAAGAGCGCGGAGCTGATCCAAAAGTACGAGGGAGAGATCCTCCAGGACTGGGTCCAGGCGCAGATGGCTGCGGTCACCTCCCGGCCCGACCTGATGCAGAAGGCGGAGCTTCAGGAGCAGTCGAGGGTCCTCTTGAGGAACCTCGCGGAAGCCCTCCGGTCGGGAGCCGACGTGGCCGACATCGCGGGAAGGGCCTGGCAGGAGGTCCGCGACTTCCTCGGCTCGGTGTCAGAGTCGCGGGCCCGTCAGGGTTTCTCTCCCTCGGAGACGGCGACGTTCGTCTTCTCCCTCAAGGAGCCCATCTTCGTCCGGCTGCAGCGCGAGCTCGGGAAGGACGCGCTGGCCCTCGGCGCCGAGCTGTGGGCGCTTACCGTGCTCCTCGACAAGCTCGGCCTCTATACGACTGAGGTGTTCCAGAAGGGCCGGGAGAATCTGATCCAACGCCAGCAGCGCAACATGCTCGAGCTCTCCACCCCCGTGGTCGAGCTGTGGGAGGGCATTGTCGCCCTGCCCTTGATCGGCACCCTCGACAGCGAGCGGACCCAGCTCGTCATGGAAGCGCTCCTCACGCGCATCGTGGAGACGGGCGCGTCCATCGCCATCATCGACATCACGGGCGTGCCCACGGTGGACACGCTGGTCGCCCAGCATCTCCTGAAGACGGTGGCCGCGGCGCGGCTCATGGGGGCGGATTGCCTGATCAGCGGGATCCGTCCGCAGATCGCCCAGACCATCGTGCACCTCGGCGTGGAGCTGGGCGACGTCACGAGCAAGGCCACCCTGGCGGGGGCCTTTGCGGTGGCGCTCCAGCGCACTGGCCTCTCTATCACACGCTCACCGCACCGCCCGGCCTGAGCCGGCCATGGATCGCATCCCGATCCTCAAGATGGGTGACTACCTCCTCGTCACCGTGCAGGTCGACATGCACGACCGGCTCGCCATGACCCTCCAGGAGGATCTCGCCGATCGCATCGTGAAGGCGCGGGCCCGCGCCGTCCTCATCGACATCTCCGCCCTCGAGGTGGTCGACTCCTTCATTGGCCGCATGCTGGGAAGCATCGCAGCCATCGCCCGGGTCCTCGACGCGGAGACGGTGGTGGTGGGAATGCGGCCGGCCGTGGCCATCACCCTCGTGGAGCTCGGCCTGGCCCTGCCCGGGGTGCGCACCGCGCTCAACGTCGAGAAGGGCATGGAGATTCTCCGCCGCTCGCTCGGCACGAGCGAAACCGTCAACGGCACCGCCGCCCTGTCCATCGCCCAGCCCTCGGATGCCGATGCTGAGAGATGACACGCTCTCCCTCCGGTCATCGGAGGACATCGTTCTGGTCCGCCAGGCGGTGCGGACCACCGCCGTCGACTTGCGGCTGAGTCTCGTGGACCAGACGAAGATCGTGACGGCAGCCAGCGAGCTCGCCCGCAACACCCTCGACTATGGCGGGGGTGGCACCGTGCGGATCCAGGCGCTTCAGGATGGCAGCCGTCGAGGCCTCCGGCTCACCTTCGAGGACAAAGGCCCCGGCATTCCTGACGTCGAGCGCGCGCTCAAGGACGGCTACAGCACCGGAAGCGGACTCGGCCTGGGACTGGGAGGGGCCCGCCGGCTGTCGAGCGAGTTCGCCATCGAATCCCGCCCGGGGGAGGGAACCAAGGTAACCATCGCGCGATGGACATCGTGATCGAGGCGGTGGCGGTCCCGGTGGTGGACACGAGCCAGCCCGGAGAGGCCCGGCGCGCCGCCACCGCCATGGCGAAGCAGCTCGGCTTCGAGGAAGCGGCCCTGGGTCGGGTCGCTGTCGTGGCCACGGAGGCCGCGACCAACATCGTCAAACACGGCGAGGGGGGAGAGGTCCTACTCCGTCCCCTCCAGGAGGACGGCGAGTGCGGCATCGAGCTGCTCGCCCTCGACCGGGGCCCCGGCATGGCAAATCTCGCGGAGAGCCGCCTCGACGGGGTCTCCCGATCGGGCACGGCGGGGACAGGCCTCGGGGCCATCGCGCGTATGGCCGATGTTCATGACATGTACTCCCCGTTGGGGCACGGGACCGCGCTCCTTGCCCGAATCTGGCAAACGCGGCGAAGCATGCCACGCCGGTCGCCGCTGGCCGTGGGCGCGGTGAGCGTGCCCAGGACCGGGGAGACGGTGTGCGGTGACGGCTGGGCCGTGACGCCGGATGCCTCCGGCGCCTGCCTCCTGGTCGCCGATGGACTGGGGCACGGGCCCGGCGCCGCGGAAGCCTCCCAGGAAGCGATGCGAATCTTTCGCACGCGCACCGCAGAGGGGCCGGTGGCCATCCTTCGCGTCGCTCACGACGCCCTGCGCAGCACGCGGGGTGCCGCGGTGGCCATCGCCGACATCGACTGCGAGGGCGGGGTGATCACCTTTGCCGGCGTGGGCAACGTCGCGGGCACCATCGTGGCCGAGACGGGCCGGCGCAACATGGTGTCCCACAACGGAACCCTCGGGCATGCTGCGCGCACCTTCGCCGAGTTCACCTACCCATGGACCTCCACAGCTCTGGTCGTCCTCAATTCGGACGGGCTGGTGAGCCACTGGAGCCTCGATGCCTATCCGGGCATCGCCAGTCACGACGCGAGCCTCATCGCGGCGATCCTCTATCGCGACTTCACCCGCGGGCGCGACGACGCGACCGTGGTGGTGGCCAAGCGAGCCTCCGGATGAGCCTGCGCGTCCTGACCGTGGCGCTGAAATTGGAGGACGACGTCGTCCTCGCCCGGCAGCGCGCGCGCCAGATCGCCCGCCTCTTTGGCTTCGAGGTGCGGGATCAGACGCGCATCGCCACCGCCGTCTCGGAGATCGCGCGCAACGCCTTCCGCTACGCGGGGGGCGGCAAGGTGGAGTTCGGCGTGGAGGGTCGCACCGCACCCCAGCTCTTCGAGATCGTGGTCTCCGACCAGGGGCCGGGCATCGCTCGGCTCTCCGAGATCCTCGAGGGGCGGTACCGATCCGCCACCGGCATGGGCCTGGGCATCGTGGGAGCCCGGCGCCTCATGGACCAGTTCGAGATCGCCTCCACGCCCGGCCAGGGGACCCAGATCGTGCTGCGGAAGCTCCTCCCGCCCGGCTCTGCCGTGCTGGGCCCCACGCGGGTGGCCACGCTCGGCGAGGAACTGGCGCGCGAGGTGCCGCGTGGGCCGCTGGAGGAGATCCAGCGCCAGAACCAGGAGCTCATCCAGGCCCTCGACGAGCTGCGGCGGCGCCAAGACGAGCTCGAGCACCTCAACCGAGAGCTGGAGGACACCAATCGCGGCGTGGTTGCTCTCTACGCCGAGCTCGACGAGAAGGCCGATCACCTGCGCCGAGCCGACGAGCTCAAGTCCCGCTTCCTCTCCAACATGAGTCACGAGTTCCGCACGCCGCTCAACTCGATCATGGCTCTGTCCCATCTGCTGCTCGACCGGGTCGACGGACCGCTCACCGCGGAGCAGGCCAAGCAAGTGGCCTTCATCCGACAGGGAGCGACCGCGCTCACTGAGCTGGTCAACGACCTTCTCGACCTCGCCAAGGTCGAGGCGGGCAAGAGCGTCGTCCGCCCCGTGGAGTTCGAGGTGGAGAACATGTTCGGTGCCCTGCGCGGCATGCTTCGGCCGCTCCTCGTGAACGAGTCCCTCGCCCTCGTCTTCGAGCCGGCCGAGGGCATCCCGCCCCTCTACACCGACGAGGGCAAGGTCTCGCAGATCCTCCGCAACTTCATCTCGAATGCGCTCAAGTACACGGAACGGGGCGAGGTGCGCGTGCGGGCCGTCCACGATGCCGAGGCCGACACCGTGAGCTTCGAGGTGGCCGACACGGGCATCGGCATCGCGGCCGAGGAGCAGGAGCGCATCTTCGAGGAGTTCGTTCAGGTGGAGAACCCGCTCCAGCACCGGGTCAAGGGCACGGGCCTCGGCCTGCCCCTGTCGCGTCGGCTTGCCGAGCTCCTGGGCGGGCGCGTGGCCGTGCGCAGCACGGTGGGGGTGGGTTCCACGTTCGCCGCGGTCATTCCCTGCACCTACGTGTCGCGGACCAAGACGGCGCCGGAGGACGACGTGGTCGCTCACATGGAGCGCCCGGGGCGCCCCGTCCTCGTCGTAGAGAACGATCCGCGCGCCCTCATCATCTTCGACCGCTACCTGCGCGATTCCTCCTTCCGCATGGTGCCCGCGCGCTCCCTGCGGGACGCGCGACGGGCGCTCGCCGTGGAGACTCCGCACCTCATCGTCCTCGACATCCTCCTGGAGGGTGAGGACAGCTGGAAGTTCCTCGCCGACCTCAAGGGCCGCGAGACGACCAAACACATCCCCGTCATCGTGGTGAGCAGCGTGGACGATCGGCGCAAGGGCCTCGCCCTGGGCGCGGACGCCTACGGACTCAAGCCGGTGACGCGCACCTGGCTCCTCGGCGAGGTCGAACGGCTCACCGGCCATGGCCGCGTGCCGGAGGCGCTCATCATCGACGACGACGACGTGGCGCGCTACGTGTTGAAGCGTCTCCTGAGCCACGTGCCGTGCGTGATCACCGAAATGCCCAACGGCACGGACGGCTTCCAGGCGGCGCGAGATCTGCGCCCCGACATCGTGTTCCTCGACCTCACGATGCCCGACGTCTCGGGGGCCGACCTGCTCGTGCGCCTCAAAGAAGATCCCCTCACCGCCCACATCCCGGTGGTCGTCGTCACCTCCAAAGCTCTCGATCCTGAGGAGCGTGCCGAGCTGGAGCGATGGGCGGTGACCGTGCTGTCCAAGGATCAGACCTCACGTGAGGACGCGGTGGCCCTGATCCGGGGCACGTGGACGAAAGCGGGGCTCCGGCTATGACGACACCCACGCGCGGGTTCGTGCTGGTCGTTGACGACGAGATCTCCAACCGCTACGCGATGTCCCGCGTGCTCACCCAGGCCGGCTACCGGGTGATGGAGGCGGGCACGGGGACCGACGCCCTCAGCTCCCTGCGCAGGGAGCGGCCCGACCTCGTGGTCCTCGACGTGAAGCTGCCCGACATCAGCGGCTACGAGGTCTGCCGGCGCATCAAGAGCGATCCGGAGACGGTCTCGATCCTCGTCCTCCAGGTGTCGGCGACCTTCGTGGACAGCCGCGACGCGGTGCGCAGCCTGGACGGCGGCGCCGACAGCTACCTGACCCAGCCGGTGGAGCCCCCCGTGCTCATCGCGACGGTGGGCGCCCTCATCCGCCTCCGTCGCGCGGAGGAGGCGCTCCGCGAGTCCGAGTCGCGTCACCGCCAGCTCTTCGAACGCACCCCGATCCCTGCCTGGGTCTTCGACGTGGAGTCCCTCGCCATCCTCGCCGTCAACGACGCCGCCGTGCTGCGCTACGGTTATACGCGCGACGAGTTCCTCGCCATGAGGATCGGCGATCTGCTCGCCGCCGCCAAGGTGGAGACGTTCAAGGCCCGCGCGGCGAGCGATGTGCGCGGCCAGCTCGGCGTGTGGCGCCACCATACGAAAGACGAGGCAACTCTCGAGGTCGAGCTCACCGCCGCGCCCATTCGCTTCGGGGACTACCGCGCCCGCATGCTCCTTGCCATCGACGTGACGGAGCGCCGGCGCGTGGAGCAGGTGCGGGCTGATCTCCTGAGCCGCGAGCGCACGGCGCGGGCCCAGGCCGAGGAGGCGAACCGGGCCAAGGACGACTTCCTCGCCACCCTGTCCCACGAGCTCCGCACGCCGCTCAACGCCATGCTCGGCTGGGTCAACCTGCTCCAGACGGGCAAGCTCGATGCCCAGACGGCCAAGCGCGGCCTCGAGGCCATCGACCGCAATTCCCGCATCCAGGCCCAGCTCATCGAGGACCTGCTCGATGTGTCGCGCATCATCACGGGCAAGCTGGTGCTGGAGCGGAACGTCATCGATCTGGTCGACGTGGCCCAGGCCGCCGCGGAGGCACTACGCGCGGCGGCCCTCGCCCGCCAGATCGATCTCTCCATCACCGCGGAGGTGGCGCCCATCCATGTCGACGCGGACTTCGGCCGGCTCCAGCAGATGGTGAGCAACCTGGTCTCCAACGCCATCAAGTTCACCGATCCGGGAGGCCGCGTCACTATCCGCATCGAGCGGCGCGGGGAGGAAGCCGTCCTCGCGGTGTCCGATACCGGCCGGGGTATCCGCCCCGAGTTCCTGCCTCACGTGTTCGAGAAGTTCCGCCAGGCCGACACCTCGACCACCCGTTCGCACACCGGTCTCGGCCTCGGCCTCGCCATCGTCCGTCGCCTCGTGGAGCTTCACTCGGGTAAGGTGGAAGCGGCCAGCGAAGGCGAGGGACGTGGCGCCACCTTCACCGTACGCCTGCCTATCGCCGCCATGCCGGGGCCCATCCGGGCCGCGGGCGATGAGGAGGCACTGGAGCCCGTCGCCCTCGACGGCGTGCGCGTGCTCGTGGTGGACGACGACGCCGACTCCCTCAAGCTGGCCGCGGTGGCGCTGGAGCAGTACGGCGCTCACGTCACCACCGCCCGCTCGGGGACGGAGGCGCTCGAGGCCATGGCGTCCGAGCCGCCCGACGTCCTCGTGAGCGATCTCGGCATGCCGGGACTGGACGGCCTCCAGCTCATGCGCGAGATCCGGAGCCGCACGGGCGGCAACGTGCCTGCCCTCGCGCTGACCGCCTATGCCATGGAGGCGGACGCAGAGCGGACCCGGTCCGCCGGCTACACCATGCATCTCTCGAAGCCGCTCGATCCCCGGCGTCTCGCGGCGGCGGTGAGCCGCCTCGCCGGCCACGCCTAGCGGAGGCGCGCGGCTCGTCAACCCTCGATTTCTTCCCCGTCGCGGAAACTCCACCGGGCTTTGCTACGATGAGCGTCCAGGAAATGGCCAGCATTCAGAACCTCGAGATCGCCGTCGTCCTGCTCGTGGCCGTGCTCATCCTCACCACGCTGGCGCGCAACCTCCTCCTCCCCTATCCCATTCTTCTCGTGCTGGGCGGCCTCGCCCTAAGCGCCCTGCCCAAAATGCCCGTGCTCCAACTCGATCCGGACATGGTCTTCCTGATCTTCCTGCCGCCCATCCTGTGGTCGGCCGCCTACTTCACCTCCCTGCGCGACTTCCGTGCGAACCTGCGCACCATCAGCTTCCTCGCCGTGGGACTGGTCGTCGCTACCACGGCCGCGGTGGCCGCGGCGGCGCGCTGGGTCATTCCCGGGATGGGCTGGCCGGAAGCCCTCGCCCTCGGCGCCATCGTCTCGCCGCCTGACGCAGTGGCGGCCACTGCCATCGGACGCCGCCTCAACGTCCCGCGCCGGGTGGTGGTGGTCCTGGAGGGAGAAAGCCTCGTCAACGATGCCACCGCCCTCGTGCTCTATCGCGCCGCGGTGGCCGCCACCGTCACCGGCGCCTTCTCGGTGACCGATGGGCTCAAGCTCTTCGTCCTCGCCTCGGTCGGGGGCATCCTGATCGGTCTCGCCGTCGCGGAGGTGGCCCGCCGCGCCCTTGCCCTGACCGAGGACAGCTTCACGGAAGTGCTGGTGACCCTGCTCGCCCCCTACATCAGCTGGATCATCGCCGAGCGCTTCCACGTCTCGGCCGTGCTCGCCTGCGTCGCCGGCGGGCTCTACCTGCGCCAGCACCTGAGCGAGGCAGTCGCTCCCGCCACCCGGCTCCAGGCGCGTGCGGTGTGGGAGGTCTTCGTCTTCCTGCTGAACGGCGTGCTCTTCATCCTGATCGGGCTACAGCTCGCCTCCCTGCGCCCCGCGGTGGGCCCCGGCGAGTTCAGGCCGCTCGTCGTGGAGGCGGCGGTGATCAGCGTGGTCGCCATCGTGGTACGCATGATCTGGGTCCCCATCGCTATCGGCCTTCCGCGCCTCATTGCGGTCGCCCTGCGCCGCGACGCCCCGCCCGAGTGGCCGCGCGTCTTCCTCATGGGCTGGATCGGCATGCGCGGCATCGTCTCCCTCGCCGCCGCCCTCGCCCTCCCCCTGGCCACGGCGAGCGGCGCGCCCTTCCCCTTCCGCGAGGACATCATCCTTCTCACCTTCAGCGTGATCATCGTGACCCTCGTGCTCCAGGGACTGACCCTGGCTCCACTCCTGCGCCGCCTCGGGCTCCGCGACGACTCCGCCCTGGCCGACGAAGAGCTACGCGCGCGCGATGCGGCGGTAGAGGCGGCTCTCAACCGCCTGGAGCAACTCGCCGGCGAGCCGTGGGCCCGCCCCGCGCATCTCGAGCAGCTCCGCGCGCGCTACGCGCAGCGGCGGGCGCACGCTTCGGCCCTGGGCGGGAATGACGGCCAAAGCACGCTGGAAGATGCGGGCGCCTTCCGACGGCTCCGGCACGAGGCCCTCAACGCGGAGCGGCTCCGCGTCATCAGCCTGAGGGACCGCGGCGAGATCAGCGACGAGATCCTGCACCGCATCGAATACGAGCTCGACGTGGAGGCGGTGGAGATCGGCACGGGCGAGCTCCGCCCGCGCTGATCTCCCCAACCGCGAGCCCAACCCACGCACCAACGTCGCACGTGCCATCGGGGCGGGTGGCGGCGGGGGCGGGGGAGCGCTCCGGCGGAGTGGGACCCCCGAAGCCTGTGCGCAGCCCAGAGGGCTGCGATTCAGGCGAGTGGGTGACGCAGCTGGAGCGCTCCCCGCCCCCGACGACGGGCCCCGACCCCGCCTCGCGCTCCGCACGTTCGTGAATATTCGACGAGGCGCGGTCTCGAGGCTCCGCTTGAGGGCCGACGTCGCGGGATCAAGCTGGT
>DATGCY010000560.1:0-3293 GCA_035311385.1 Candidatus Methylomirabilota bacterium | reverse complement strand
GCCCAGGTCGCCAGCTGCAGCGCGTCGGGAGCGCCCAGGCTCCCAAGCCAGCGGCGATAGATCGTGATGACCTCACCTGAGCGGTAGAGCCTCGCCAGCGAGCGATCCACGGCGATGCGGAAGTCAGGGTCATTCCGCCGCAGCATCAGCGCGTAGGGCTCGTAGGAGAAGTAGCGGTCGACGAGGATGAAGTCGCCGGGCTTCTGGGCGGTGAGCACGAGCCCGATCAGGATCTCGCGGTCCGAGGCGTAGGCGTCGGCCGTCTTCTGCTCGAGGGCGGTACGGCCGTCCGCGTGGTCCTTGACGGGGATCAAGGTCACCGTGGTGGACGACTTGTTCAGGGCTTCCTTCAGCACACGCTCCGTGGTCGTGCCGGGAATGACGGCGATGCGCAAGCCGCTCAGGTTTGCCGTGGCCGTCTCCTTCAGCGCGAGGAGGCTCGCCCCCGTCACGAAGGTGGTGAGACTGAAATCGACCTGGGACTGCCGGCTCAGGGTGTTGGTGGTCGAGCCGCACTCGAGATCGATGGTGCCGTTCTGCACGGCGGCCATGCGGCTCTCCACCGTGACCAGCGTCCACTTCACGGCCAGGTCTGGTATCTGGAGATCACGCTTCAGATCGTCGGCCACGCGCTGGCAGAGCTCCACGGAGTAGCCTGTGGGCTTCTGGTCCGTGCCCACGAAGGAAAACGGCACGGAGGAGTCGCGATAGCCGAGGTTGATGGTCTTGGTCGCCTTGATGCGATCGAGAGTCCCGCTCGCCGCTCCCGTCCCGCCGCCCGTCGAGGTGGAGGCGCAGCCCGCGGAAGCGAGGAGCACCACGAGCATCCCGATCACCGCGCGCATCGTCATTGCGTCCGTCTCCTGATGGTGAGTGCAGAGGGGAAATTCAGCGGGCCGGCACCATCTCGGCCAGCCACTCGAGGTCGAGATCGGCGAGCTTGGCCCGCGTGGGATAGCCGGTGGCCGGATCGCAGCCGGCGATCTGATAGTAGGTGGCCCGCGCGTGCTCGAATTCCTCCGCAGTGAGGGCGACACCGGCGGTGGGGCCCTTGCCCGAGAGGGGCTGGAAGAGCTTCTTGGGCAGGGTGTCGGCGGCCTTGCCGATGCCCTCGCGCGCGTTGAAGGCGCGCAGGAGATTGATCCGCCGCTCGCCCACCCGCATGAGCTCGCTCATGCTGGCGTCCCAACCCGTGCCCGCGTGCACGAGCTCGACCGTCTCCTTAGGGCCGTAGAGCTGCCACGACGGCCCCCACACGAACTGACAGAGGCCGAGGGTATCGAGCGCGGAGTAGAAGCACTGGGTGGTGTAGGCGAAGCGAACCTTGTCGTCGGACAGATCACGCAGGTCCAGGTCACCGAAGTCGCCGATCTCCGCGAGGCGGCGCCGCTGCAGGCTGCCCGGCTTGGCCCTCAGCATCGAATCGTGCTCGGAAGATTGGTGATCAGCGCCAAAGGCGTTGACGGCGTAGATGAGGCCGAGAGAGCGCTTGTGCTGGGGCATGTGCGCCGGGAGCTCCTGACCCTTCACGGTCACCGTGAGATCGACCGCGGCCGGCCCCAGGGTCTTCGCGGCGCGCAGGCTCCCCTCGGCGAGCAGATCGCCCACGCCCCGGCGGAGCGCGATGGCCTCGATGGCGCGCAGGACGGACGGCCCGTCGCCGAAGGCCAAGCCGAGTCCCTGGTCGTCGAGGAGACCTTTGGCCTTCGCCTCCATGGCCCACGCGATGGTGGCGCCGGCGGAGATGGTGTCCATTCCGTACTTGTTGGCGTCGGCGGAGGCGCGGGCGAGCAGCTTGAGGTCGCCCACCCCGCACATGCTGCCGAAGAACGTCAGGGTCTCGTACTCCGGTCCACCATAGACGGGATCGACGTCGAGCCCCGGCTCGTGCACCTCGACCACGCGCTTGCACTTGACCACGCAGGCGTAGCACGTGTCGCGCTCTTTGAGGATGGTCTTGGCCATCGTCGAGCCGTCGATGTCCTTGCACTGCTCGAAGGTGCCCTCGCTGTAGTTCCGCGTCGGCTGGCCGCCCATCTTGTCCTGGATGGCGAGCACGCCCGACGTGCCGAACTCGCCGAACCACTTGATCCCCGGGTTGGCTTCCTCGAGCTCCTTGAGCCGCTTGACGAGGCCGCGGAAGGCCTCGGGCACCGCCGGCTTGGGCGACTTGCTGCCGCGCACGACCACCGCCTTGAGCCGTTTCGAACCCATGACGGCGCCCAGACCGGTGCGGCCGTTGGCGCGGTTGACCATGTTCATGATGGCGGCGAAGCGCACGCGATTCTCGCCCGCGGGGCCGATCTGGGCGATCTCCACCTTGGGGTCGCCCAGTTCCTCCTTGAGGAGCGCGTCCACCTCCGCGGTGACCTTGCCCCAGAGGTGCGCCGCTGGCCGCAGCTCCACCGTGCCGTCGTGGAGCCACAGGTAGACCGGCTCCTTCGATTGACCGGTGAAGACGAAGGCATCCGCACCCGCCGCGCGCATCTCGGCGGGGAAAAATCCGCCGCACTGGCTGTCGCCGATGGCGCCGGTGAGCGGGGAGCGGGCGCATGCCGTCATCCGACTCTGTCCCGAGATGGCGAGGCCAGTGAGCGGGCTCACGGCCATCACGAGGACATTGTCGGGGCCGAGGGGATCGGCGCCCGCGGGCATGGTCTGCAGGAGGAGATAGGCGGCGAGCGCGCTGCCTCCCGGATATTTGCGATAGACGTCCTCGGGCAGGATCCGCGTCTCCACGGATCCGCGCGTCAGGTCGACATGGTGCACGGTGGCGGTGAGTGCCAAGGCTCGATCCTCCCTCGATGACGGCAGTGTCGAGACGCGCTGCAGTGTACAGCAAGCGGAGGGCGGGGCGGACGGCCGAATGCGCGTGGTATCCTGCCGCCGGGAGGAACGAGGCCATGCTGACCAGGGACGAGAACGAGCTTCTCACCAGGACGGGCCCCGGCACGGCGATGGGCGCCCTCCTCCGCTGCTACTGGATTCCCGTCGTGCAGTCCGGCGAGGTCGAGGCGGGCGGCCGGGTCAAGCG
Organism: Candidatus Methylomirabilota bacterium; assembly: GCA_035311385.1. GTDB lineage: Bacteria > Methylomirabilota > Methylomirabilia > Rokubacteriales > CSP1-6 > AR37. The sequence continues at coordinate 259 of DATGCY010000560.1, read as the reverse complement.
CGTGCGCCTGCTCGGCGAGCCGCTCATCGTCTTCCGCGGCAAGAGCGGACGCGCGGGGCTCATCGGCGAGTTCTGCCCGCATCGGGGCGCCTCGCTCTACATCGGGCGCGTGGAGGAGGCGGGCATGTCCTGCGCCTATCACGGCTGGAAGTTCGCCGACGACGGCCGCTGTCTCGCCATGCCCAACGAGCCGCCCGAGTCGAGCTTCGCCTCCAAGGTGCGCCACGTCGCCTATCCGTGCGAGGAGCGCGGCGGCGTC
>DATGCY010000559.1:0-2800 GCA_035311385.1 Candidatus Methylomirabilota bacterium | reverse complement strand
GGTTTACGAGCACGCCGACCGCGAACCGCTAAGAGTGATAGGATGAGCCCCACGCCGTGGCTGGTGGGCGCTGAGGGCGCCGGGAGGAGAGCGATCATGCACAGACCCGTAGGATTCTCCGATGACATCGAGCCCCTGGTGCAGTTCATCGAGGAGACCGACGGCAGCCGGATCCTCGAAGCGACGCTGGCCAAGTTGCGAGAGGGTGTTTCGGTCAAGAAGATCCTGACCGCTTCCGCCCTCGCGGTCACCCGCTCCTCTGACCTGCCACCCGGCCACCACGGCGGGCCACTGCACCCGCTCGTCGGGATCCACGCGCTGCACCACACGGTCGACCGCGTGTCGGGTGAGCAGCGCTTCCTGCCCATCCTTCAGCACGTTGCGTTGTCGAACAAGCACATCAATCATCCGAACATGGGACCGTACATCCTGGCCGATGCCGAGCCTCTCGATTCGGGGGGCGTCGAGGCGACGAAGAAGGCGTTCATGGCCTGCGTGGACCGAGGCCTCTACAACGGCGCCGATCGTCACTTCCTCTGGCTCTGGGACCACGTGCCGCATGGCGAGGCGCTCGACCTGCTGCTGACCGTGGCGATCCCGAAAAATGTCCTCGACGATCACTACTTCATCTTCCCGATGTTCACGTGGCGCGCGCTCGACTGGCTGGGCCGCGAGCATACGAAGTTCCTGATGCGGCCCGCCGTGCGCTACGTCAGCCGGTTCCCCACCCCGCCCGTCCTGAAGGACATCGAGCCGTTGCTCGACGAGTACGAACTCCTTCGGCGGCCCCTGGGTTTCCACACGAGCCCGGAGGAGACGCCGGCCATCGGCGCGCTGGGCGAGGCGATCACCCACTGCGACAACTACCAGGAGATCCCGCGGATGCTCGCGCGAGCTCTCGCGGATGGACTGTCGCTCTCCGGCACCGGGGAGGCGCTCTCGATCGGAGCCGCCGGCCTCTTCATGCGCTCGCTCACCGGCAACCCCATGGACGTGCACCTGCACACGGGGGTGAACCTGCGCCGGTATCTCCTGAAACTCGAGGGCGTGAGCCTGCGCAACAAGCTGCTCGCGCTCTTGAGCTGGCACACCGGCCCCGAGGTGCGCTCGACCCAGAACCGCATGGAGCCGCCGCCTCAGCCCGATCCGGCGGCCGTCGCGGCGCTCCCGCACCGCGGCCAGGCCGAGCTGTTGGATGCGCTCGCGGAAAGCATCCACACGCAGCCGCCGACCGACTGGTCGACGGTGACGAATCTCGGGCTGATGCGCGCAGTGCCCGAGGTGAAGAACACGGTGAACCTCGCGCAGCAGTACGCGATCCTCGGCTACGATCCGGATGCGCTGATCGCCCGCCTCGCCCAGATCGTGGTGCACGACAACTTCACCGAGATGCACGCGTTCAAGCACCACCAGGCGACCTTCGAGGAGTTCCACGCGACGCGCCTGCCATGGCGCTGGCGCCACCTCGTGAGCGCGGCCCAGGCCTCGGCCATCTCCTACGGCAAGAACATGGAAGTCTACGAGGAGGCGGTCGAGCTCCTTCATACGGCATGACATAGGCGGAGCCCCCTCCAAGACCCTCGGCGGCGAGTCGGGAGACAACCCCGTCGCCGCCGTGAGCGGACGGGAGACGCTCGAGTCGGGCCACGAGAGTCATAGAGGTCTCCGCATGACCACGGAAGCCTCCGTACCGCGCCGCAAGCTCTCGGCCATCGTCATGGTCGACGTGTCCGGTTTCAGCCGCATGATGGAGAGGAACGAGGAGCGGACCACCGCGCTGATCCGCGAATTCCACGACCGCACCCAGGGCCTCGTCGAGTCGCATCAAGGGCGCGTCGTCGACACGGCGGGTGACTCCGTGTTCGGCGAGTTCGACAGCGTGGTCAACGCGGTGCGCTGTGCGCAGGCAATCCAGGACGCGCAGGCGGTCGCCAACGCCGACTGCGTGCCGGCCGAGCGGATCGAAACCCGGATCGGCGTGCACCTTGGCGACGTGATCGTGCAGGATTACCGCGTTTACGGCGATGGTGTGAACATCGCGGCACGACTCCAATCGATCGCCGTCCCCGGCAGCATCTGCGTGTCCGAGGCCGTCTACCAGCAGGTCCACAGGAAGCTCGACCTCGCGTTCCAGGACCTGGGTGTACAGACGCTCAAGAACATCGAGCATCCGATTCGCCTCTATCGCGTGAGCGGAACGCCGTCGCCTGGCGTGAGACGGCGCGTGCCCGGCGGCGTCACGTGGGCGGATGCGCTGCTGCATCCATCGAGTCTTACTCTCCTCCTCGTCGGCGCCTACCTGCTTGCGACGGCTCTCGGCCTGCCCCCGGCAGGTCGCCTCTTCCCGGTCTATGGCGTCGTCCTACTCGGGGTGGGACTCGGCCGCGTCCTGAGGCTGCGCACCGGGCGGCCTTCGATTTTCCTCATCGCCCTCGGACCTGCCCTCATCCTCGGCGCCGTATCCGGCAGTTGGCGCCACGGGATGCCGTGGTGGCTGATCGTCTGCGGTATCGTCGTCACGGTGGTCGGCCTCACGCGCCTTCGCAGAGGCGACCCAGGGCGCGTTCGGCTCTGAGGAGCTCCGAGCGAGACGGGCACCACGCACGATACGCGGACATGAATTCTATCGGCTCGCCGTGGCGTGCGTCGAGGCACCGTACAGCTAGACGGCAACCGTCCCGGTGCGCCCGAAGCGGGAGAGGAGCGTCGCGCCGGCTGAGATGGCGGCCACGAGAATGAGCACGGACGTTCCGATCCACGGCAGGAGGCCGACCACGACGAAGATCGCCCCGCCCAGCGC
>DATGCY010000558.1:0-3941 GCA_035311385.1 Candidatus Methylomirabilota bacterium | reverse complement strand
GCTATGCATGACCATGGTCGCGCCGTGCTCGATGGGCCTGAGGACGGCCGGCGAAGCCATGGACGAGTCGACGATGAGGTCGATGCCCCGCGGGGTCAGGGCCGGCGCGAGGACATCGAGGTCGGCCAGGCGGAGGAGCGGATTGGAGAGCGACTCTACGAACACGGCTCGTGTATTGGGGCGCACTGCTCCCAGCACCGCGGCGGTGTCGGTGGCGTCCACGAAGACCGTGTCGATGCCGAGGCGCCGCCCCTCATCCGCGAGCAAGGCCGCGGTGGAGCCGTACAGATCGCGGGCGGCGACCAGATGATCGCCGGACTTGAAGAGCCCGAGGAGGAGCGCGGTGGTCGCTCCCATCCCGGAGGCGCACGCCACCGCAGCTTCCGCGCCCTCGAGCGCGGCGACCAGATCCTCGAGCATGGCGTGATTGCCGGTACCGTAGCGCCCGTACACGAAGCCAGGTTTCTTCGCCTCCCACACCGTCTCCACCGTGTCCATGTCCTCGAACACATAGACATTGGTCTGATAGATGGGTGGCGTCAGGGGACGGCTCGCCGAGGCCACGTCGCGGCCGCCGCGGGCGACGAGAGTCTCGAAGTTCACGCGCGCCTTGTCCGTCACACCAGCGGCACCGCGGGGCCACGCTCGCGCACTCCGGCCGCGGGAAGGCGTCGGCTCTCCCGGATGACGTCGGCGAGACGACGCACCCCGTCCTCGATCTGCGAGAACGGCACGGCGGAGAATGAAAGTCGCAGGGCCCGCTCGCCCCCGCCCTCGGCAAAGAAGGCGGCGCCCGGAGTGAAGGCAACGCCGCGTTCGATGGCACGCGGCAAGAGGGCGGCCGCCTCCATGCCCTCGGGCAGCTCGAGGAGGAGCGAGAAGCCGCCCTGCGTCTCCGTCCATGTCACGCCCTCGGGCATGCGGCGGCCGAGAGCAGCCAGCAGGGAGTTGCGGCGCCGCGCATACTCGCGAAGCGCGCGGGACTGGTGGCGATCGAGGAGGCGCTGGCGGCAGAAGTGATAGACGGCGGCCTGAATCAGCGGGCTCGTGTGGATGTCCGCGAGCTGCTTCGCCATCTCGAGCCGCTCGATCAGATCGGGAGAGGCGACGATCCAGCCGAGGCGCAGGCCCGGGAAGAGCACCTTCGAGAAGGTGCCGAGATAGATCACCTGCCCCGAGGCGTCCGCCGCCTTGAGCGGCACGGGCGGCCGTTCACCGTAGAAGAGCGTGCCGTCGAAGCCGTCCTCGACGATGGGCAGCCGGTGGCGCGCGGCCACCTCGAGGAGACGGCGGCGCGCCGCCGCCGGCATGTGCAGTCCGGTGGGATTGTGCGCGCTCGGCTGGCAGTAGAGGAGCTTCGGCGCCTGTCGCTCGAGCAGCCGCTCCAGGTGCTCGACGGAGAGTCCACCACCGGCCAGCGGCACCGGCAGGAGCTGTGCCCCGAAAGCGCGGAAGACCTGCATGGCCCGCGGGTAGGACGGCTGCTCGATGGCCACGAAGTCGCCTGGATCGAGGAGGGTGCGCGCAACCAGGTCGAACCCCTGCTGCGTCCCGTTCACGATCAGGATGTCTTCGGGGCGCGCCTCGAGACCGAAGCGGAGGAGATAGCCCGAGAGGTATTGGCGAAGCGGAGCATAGCCGCTCGATGGGTAGTACTGGAGGAGCTCTCGCCCCTCCTCACGGATCACGCGATTGAGCACCCGACGGAAAGCGTCGGTGGGGAAGAGCGCGCTGTCCGGCATGCCGCCCGCGAAGGAAATGACCCCGGAAGCGGTGCGCGTCATCTGGCTGTAGGCGCCGCGCCGTCGGGCATCGGCCGCCACGATTTGCGCCGACTTGGAGAGATGGCCGGTCCACTCGAAGCGAGGGGTGGGCGCGGCCGGCGGTGCGGCGGGCGCCTGCTCGGCCACGAAGGTGCCCTGTCCCACGTGCGCGCGCGCCCAGCCGCCCGCAATGAGATCCTCGTAGGCTTGGGCGACAGTGGTGCGGTTCACTCCGAGATCTCGAGCGAGGTCGCGGGTGGCGGGCAGCTTCACGCCCGGGGCGAGCAGCCGCTGGCTGATGAGACGCTCGAGATGGAGCTGGATCTGACGCGCCAGCGGCAGGCGACGCTTGCTGTCCTTCGACCGATCGAGCGGTATCCTCATGGCTGTCTCGTGCCAGCCATTATGCAGGCCAATGCCGCTCTGTAAAGTGCCAATTGGATGGCTGGGGAATCATCCAATTGTTGGCCCCTTCCCGCGTGGTATGATTCGCGGCCGAGAGCATGGCACGCCTCGTTGTTCTCGAATCGATGTGGAACCCCAAGGGCAAGCTCCTCAACGAGGAGCCTTCCGTCCTGCCCTATCTCAAGGCCATCCGCCAATCCCTCGCCTGGGAGGGCATCCGCATCAATCTCGTGTATCGCCGCTTCTACTCGAACTACGACCTCGGCCTCCTCCTCCAGGAGACCCGGCGGCATCGGAAGCTGCAGGTCTGCTACATCTCCTCGCACGGCGAGCGGCGCAAGCTCATGGGGCTGGGCGACAAGGTCATCCGCCTGGAGAACCTCATCGAGTACTGCCGGCCGAGTCCCACCACCGGCTACATCTTCGGCGCTTGTGATTTCGTCACGCCGGACACGGCGAAGAAGTTCCTCGAAGCGACGGCGGCGCGCTTCGTGGCCGGCTATCAGAAGGAGATTCCTTGGACGGAGTCCATGCTCGTAGACAGCCTGTTCCTCTCCTACCTCGTGGGGGGGACCATGAAGTGGGTGCGGACCAAGCACGGCGAGCGCGTGCCACCGCTGAGACAGACGGGCACCTTCGAGATCACCCACTCGGAGAATCCTCAGCGCGTGGCCGGCATGCTCTATCGCGACTTCCCTCTTGCCCATGACATCACCTTCTCCGCCTTCACCCTGGATCGCCAGCGAGGGCGCAGGCCAAGGCTCGTGAGCTCCTTCGACACCTATCGGCGCAGCGTCGATCGCGCGCGTCGCCTGGTTCGCGATCTGTGAGTCGCCGGACACGGGAGGTCTAGCGTATGGCCATGGGAGAGGCGCGGATCAAGCAGGCGGTGAAGTGGATCGACGAGAAGCTCGCGGAGCAGCCGGACCGCGATCGCACGAAGCTCCTCGACGAGGCGGGACGCCGCTTCGACCTCACCCCGGTGGAGGCTGATTTCCTCTTCCGTCACCTTGCCGAGCGACGGGCGGGCGGGGCATGAGCGAGGCGCATCAGGCGCGGGTGCAGGCGCAGTTCGGAGCGAGCGCGCAGGAGTACGTGACGAGCGCAGGACACGTGGGCGGCGTCGATCTCGATCGCCTCGTGGCCTGGGGACGCAAGCGCGCCGCGCTCCGCGTTCTTGACGTCGCCACGGGCGGCGGGCACACCGCGCTGGCCTTCGCCGGCTTCACGCCGACGCTGGTCTCCGTCGATCTCACCCTGCCCATGCTCGAAGCCGCGCGCGGCTTCCTCCGTAGCAAGGGCGCGGAGCGGGTACGATTCCTCGCCTCCGACGTCGTCGCGCTCCCCTTCCGCGATGCTAGCTTCGGCGTGGTGACCTGTCGGCTCGCCGCCCATCATTTCCCTGCCTTGCTGCCGGCCCTGAAAGAAGTGGCGCGCGTGCTTCGCCCCGGCGGCTCGTTCCTCGTGCAGGACATCCTCGGACACGACGACCCCGAGCTGGCCGCGTTCATCCTCGAGGTGGAGAAGCGGCGTGATCCTTCGCACGTGCGCGCCTTCACGCGGCGGGAGTGGGAGGCCTTCCTCAAGGCGGCGGGCATGACGGTGATCGACGAGGAGATCCTCGCCAAGTCCCGCCCCTGGGACGACTGGACGGAGCGCCAGCGGATGACGGCGGAGGCCAAGGCCGATCTGGAGCGCTTCATCCTGACCGCACCCTCCCGCTGCCGCGAAGCTTTCGAGTTCACGGTCGACAACGGCGGGATCCAGACCTTC
>DATGCY010000557.1:0-3675 GCA_035311385.1 Candidatus Methylomirabilota bacterium | reverse complement strand
GTCAGCTCCTCCTCCAGGGAGGCGGCGGAGGGATCGGGATTCCGGCTCCCTACCGCGCGGAGACAGGCGGCCTCCTTGCCGAGGCGCATGCAGGTGTCCTTGGAGCCGCCGATGCCCACGCCCACGATGGCGGGCTGGCAGGCGAGCCCGCGCTTGCCCGACTCGATGAGCGTATCCACAAAGAAGCGCTTGATGCCAGCCACGCCATCCCCGGGAAAGAGCATGCGCCAGTCCGTGCCGAAGAGGCCGCCCTTGTGCACGGTGGTCACGTCGATCCAGGCGCCGCCCGGCTCCACGGAGTAGGTCACCTCGGGCGCGTGGTAGCCCACGTTGTTGTTGTGATCCTCCCGGGTGAGCGGATGCACGCGATTGGGACGGAGCGGAATGGACGCGGTCGCGTCCGCGGTAGCGCGCCGGAGCGCACGCTCCAGAGCGACCAGGCCGCCCTCGATCACCGCCTCGTTGCCGAGCTTCACGTAATAGCGGGGCAGCCCAGTGTCCGCGCACATGGGTCGGCGGTCCGCCGTGGCGATCTCCCAATTGACCAGCATTTCGTCGAGGACGAAGCGGGCGAGACGCTGCGTCTCGCGGTCGCGAGCAAGGCGGACGCCCTCGCGGTAGTCGGGCGGAATGTCGATGGCCGCGCGCGCCATCAGCTCGCGCGCCGTGTCCTCGATCAGCTTGGCGGGAATTGGTGGCATGTTGGAGGAACTTCACCCCTCAATCTTCTCAGCCCTCACCTCGCCGCTGAGACAGCGTCTCAGCTCGATCTTCTCAGCGCTCGCCTCGCCGCTGCGGCAGCGCCTCAGGTCGAACTTCTCAGCCCTCGCCTCGCCGCTGCGGCAGCGCCTCAGCTCGAACTGCGGACCCTCTTTAGGGGAGAGGGGGAAGGGTCAACGCTTGCTCTTGCGCTCGTCGCGACGGAGTTTGTACTCGATGGAGTCGACGAGGGCCTGCCAGGAAGCCTCGATGATGTTGTCGGCCACACCCACCGTGCCCCACGTCTCGTTGCCGTCGCCGGAGGTGATGAGCACGCGCGTCCGCGCCGCGGTGCCCTTGCTCTCGTCGAGGATGCGCACCTTGTAGTCGAGCAGGCTCATCTCGCGAAGGCTCGGAAAGAAGTCCTCGAGAGCCTTGCGGAGGGCATGGTCGAGGGCGTTGACGGGGCCGTGGCCGGAGGCCGCGGTGTGTTCGGCGATGCCCTTGACCTTGAGGCGCACCGTTGCCTCCGCCACCGGCTCGGCGTCGCCGCGCTCCTCCTCCACGATGACGCGAAAGCCGTCGAGGTCGAAGTAGGGCTTGTGGTTGCCGAGGGCGCGCTCCATGAGGAGCTCGAAGGACGCCTCGGCGCCCTCGAACTGAAAGCCTTCGTCCTCCATGCGCTTGAGCATCTCGAGGATGCGGCGTGCCTCCGGGGTGTTCTTGTCGAGGTCGATGCCGTACTCGCGGGCCTTCCAGAGGATGTTGGACTGCCCGGCCAGCTCGGAGACGAGGACGCGGCGATGATTGCCCACCACCTCGGGATCGACGTGCTCGTAGGTCTCGGCGTGCTTGAGGACGGCGGAGACGTGGATGCCGCCCTTGTGGGCGAACGCGGAATCACCCACGTACGGCTGGGCGTCCCACGGCTTGCGGTTGGCGAGCTCGGACACGAAGCGCGAGACGTCGCGCAGCTCGCGCAAATTCGCGCGCGGAATGCATTCGTGTCCCATCTTGAGCATCACGTTGGGGATGATCGACACGAGGTTGGCGTTGCCGCAGCGCTCCCCGTAGCCGTTGATCGTCCCCTGCACGTGGTTCACGCCTTCGGAGACGGCGGCGAGGGTATTGGCCACGGCGCACTCCGTGTCGTTGTGGACGTGGATGCCGAGGGGACTCTCCGCCTTCACGTGCCGCCTGACCTCGCGGACAATCTCCGCCACCTCGTGGGGCAGCCCGCCCCCGTTCGTGTCGCAGAGGACGAGGCAGTGCGCGCCCGCCGTCTCCGCCGCCTTGAGGGTGGCCAGCGCGTACTCACGGTTTTTCTTGAAGCCATCGAAGAAGTGCTCGGCGTCGTAGATCACCTCCTCGAAGTGCTTGAGGAGATATGCCACGGAGTCGCCGATCATGGCGAGGTTCTCCTCGAGGGTGGTGCCGAGAGCGTGCGTCACGTGGAGGTCCCAGGACTTCCCGAAGATAGTGACGACGGGCGGCCCCGCCTCCACCAGCGCCTGGATGTTGGTGTCCTCGGGCGGCCGCACGCCGGGACGACGCGTGGAGCCGAAGGCCGTGATCTTGGCCGACTTGAACACCGCATCCTGCACGCGCTTGAAGAAGCGCAGATCCTTCGGATTCGACCCCGGCCATCCCCCCTCAATGTAATGGATGCCAAGGGCGTCGAGCCGTTGGGCGATGCGGACCTTGTCCTCCATAGAGAAGGACACGCCCTCGCCCTGGGTTCCGTCACGAAGGGTGGTGTCGTAGACCTTGATCTCCCGGGACATGAGACGGTCATCATCACCCTCCCTCGCCCCGAGTGTCAAGTTTGCCGGCAGTCAGCGCGGTGGCTTGAGCTTCACGTCCTCGTAGGGACCGGAATAGGAAAAGCCCTTGATGTGATCGACGCAGGCCTCCTCGACGCGGGGGCCGATGCCCCAGAGGAAAGCCAGCTCGTAGATGGGCACGTACATGACGCGGTCGTGCATGATCTGCTGGATCTGCGCGAGCATGGCCTCCCGCTTCTTCCTGTCCATCTCGCGTGCCTGGCGCTGGTAGAGGTCCTCGATCTCCGGCACGGCCCCGGACGAGTAGATGCCGCTCTTCGTCGCGTACACCTCGATGCGCGTAGCTGCGTTGCCCGCGGGCGCGCCCAGGCCCATGATCACGCCCTTGAGCTTCTTCTCGCGCCAGGCGGTAAGGAAGGCCGCGCGCTCCATGGTGCGCATGCGCGTACGGATGCCCACGGCCTGGAGATAGTTCACCACCGACTCCGCCAGCCCGAAGTACGGCGGAAAGGGCGTCAGCTCCCCCGCGTCGAAGCCGTTGGGATAGCCCGCCTCGGCGAGGAGCTTCTTGGCCTGGGCGGGATCGTACGCCGGCGGATCGTAGGGCCGCGCGAACTCGAGGCTGCGCGGGATGAGGGCGCCGGTGGGCCGTGAGAAGCCGAGCGTCTCCGCTTGGTTCAGGGCGTTGCGGTCGAGGGCGTAGCTGGCGGCGAGCCGCACGCGGCGATCAGCCCAGGGCGACTTCGGGTCCCATTGCTCGGGCAGGTCGAGGAAGGTCACCCCGGGCGGCTTGGCCGCGGCGAGGCGGAGCCCGGGGGTGCGCTTGATCTCCTCGGCCACGGGGCCGTTGACGAAATACACGATGTCGACCTCGCCCGCCTTGAGAGCGGAGGCGCGCGTCGTCTCGTCCGGCATGCTCCGGAAGACGAGGCGCTTGACGTTCGGCACCTTGCGCCAGTAGCCGTCGAAGGCTTCCATGACCAGCTCGATGCCGGGGTTGTAGCTGACCACCTTGTACGGCCCCGCGCCGATGGGCGCCTTCTTGAAGCCATCGTCGCCCACCTTCTCCACGTACTTCTTGGGCACGATCCACGCCGCGCCCGTGGCCGAGGTGCCGTAGAAGGTCATGAAATCCGGCCAGGGCTCCTTGAGGACGAAGCGCACGCGGTTCGGCGCGAGCACCTGGACCTCC
>DATGCY010000556.1:0-2752 GCA_035311385.1 Candidatus Methylomirabilota bacterium | reverse complement strand
TTACCTCTTGCCCACCGCCCAGGAAGTGCCGCGGTTCGAGATCGGACACGTCGAGACGCCGTCGCCCTTCACCGAGTACGGCGTCAAGGGCGGCGGCGAGGGTGGGCGGATGATCGCGCCCGCCGCGATCGCCTCGGCCGTTGAGGACGCGCTGGCGCCCTTCGGCGTCCGCGTCAATGAGGTGCCGCTCACACCGGAGCGCATCGTCAAGCTGGTGGAGGCGGCGCGCCGCTAGGAACCCGCGGGCGATCGGTAGGTTCGGCCTGGCATTACGGGACGCGCAAGTTGGTCTTCGGCGGCCGTCGACGTTGACTCGCTGCTCGTAGACATCACGGCGAGCCGGATCAGCGATTACAGCGCATAGGAAGCTTTAGCGCCAGTCGGCGCACCCGAGAGACGCTCAGGCTCTCGGCATGCCCCACCTCGATTCACTCTGTGACATCGATCACCGTATAAACGTCGCGGCGAGCATGCCGTTCCCTCCGTCAACCCACGCCATCGAGGGAACGGTTCCCTGCCGGATCCGTTAGGGGAGATGAATGGATCTGCCATAGGCCCACACGATGCCGGAGGAGACGACTTCATGCACAAGCACACGATCGTCGAGGGCGTGATGGGGGGCACCATCGGCGCCGTGGCGGTAGCCGTTTGGTTCCTCTGCATTGACGTGTGGATAGGGCAGCCCTTTCGGACGCCCGCCCTGCTGGGCGCGACGTTCTTCGAGGGACTCAGAGACCCAGCGGCGCTGCACACCACGGCCCGGTTGGTCGTCGAGTACACGGTGCTCCACGGGGTGGCCTTCCTGGCGTTTGGGCTCCTCGCCGCCGCTCTCTTGGCGGCAGCGGATCAAGACCCCAGCCTGTTCTTCGTCGTGATCATGTTGTTTTGCTGCTTCGAAGTATTTGCGCTGATGCTAATTGCCATTCTCGCCGAATGGCTCTTCGAAGTCCTCGCCTGGTGGACCTTGGTCCTGGCCAATCTCTTGGCCGGTCTCATCATGCTGGGGTTCTTCTACCGGCGGCATCGAAGCACATGGCATGCGTTTCTCGTGGCCGCATGAGCACGGCCTTTCCCGGTTCGAACGATCCGTCTGCACATTGCTGAGTAAGAAGATGAGAAGCCAGCAGGCATGGGCGAGGTGCCGAGAGTGAAGACCTCCCCGCGAAGGGACTGGATCCGGCTCACCGCGCCCCTGACCGCCTTTGGGCTTACGACGATGACGATGGGCATGATCGCCAACAGGCACACCGGCGGCTATCCGGCGCCGCCATTTATCCGCTTATTCTTCAGTGACACGATTCATCTGAAGGCGTGGCTAACGACAGGAGCGGGAGTCTTGGCGCTGTTTCAAATCGTCAGTGCCGCACGAGTGTTTGAGTTGTTCCACTGGGCCCCCTCTGGGCGTTTCTGGGGAAGAGCGCATCGCATCTCCGGATATCTCGCGATTCTGCTCACATTGCCCGTTGCCTATCACTGTATCTTTCTCTTGGGATTTTCGACCGAGAGCATGCGGGTCGCGATCCATTCGTTCCTCGGATCGGCACTCTACGGCGCATTCGTAGGCAAAATGATCGTCGTGCGGTCAAGACGATTTCCAGGGTGGGCGTTGCCCGTTGCAGGAGCCCTGCTGTTTGCGTGTTTGATCGGACTCTGGTTGACTTCGGCACTCTATTTGTTTAGGAGCACTGGAATCACTCTCTAGGTAGTCCGTGAGATGTCTTCACGACGGTCGATCCTCAATTCGCCGTGGTCTACCCACGAGCCGAGGGGATCAGGAGGCCATCGGCTTGATGATGCCGCCGTCGCTGTTCCCCTAAGCCGATGAAGTGATCGAGCGACGAGCGTCCTGTGCCCATCTTGCCGCCTCGGGCTTGGTCGTGGTCGCCCACGAAGGGTCGTGTAGGGCATCCGGACATCGTGAGCGCCGCATAGTAACGATCGAAGCCGTTCCGCAGGGGAGGGCCGTCCCATCCGCACCGGCTCGTTTGGCGGGAGCGGAGTTCTTCGGGAACGACTACTATGCTGATGGGCCACGAGCTGGTGCGCGGCGACGCCCAGGACGCGATCGAGGCCAGGGCACGCAAGCGAGGCATGACGCCGTTCCTGCCGCCCTCCGTGCCCTTCGTCTCCCATGAGTGGGTGTGGATTATCACGCCCAGCTCGGGTCCGGCTACGATCAAAGCAGCGCCTGTCTCAGTGATCCCAAGGATGAGATCGCGGTCGCTGAGTCAAGCGAGAACCGCCCTCAGCGAGATCGAGGAGAGAGTATGGACTTGAATACGATCGTCGAGGTGAAGCGCCCGTCGTCGGCCGACGACGTCCGCTGGCGAGACGGATACGCGTGGCTCGCGGGCGGCACCTGGCTCTTTTCCGAGCCCCAGGTGAAGACGGACACGCTGATCGATCTCGCCTCGCTCGGCTGGCCGTCCCTGAGCGCGTCCGCGAAGGGGCTCGACATCGCCGCGACGTGCACGATCGCCGAGCTGGAGCGGTTCAAGACACCCCCGTACTGGAAGGCAGGCCCCCTCCTGCGGGAGTGCTGCCGGGCGCTCCTGGCCTCGTTCAAGATCTGGAATGCCGCCACCGTGGGCGGCAACATCTGCTTGTCGCTGCCGGCGAGTCCGATGGTGTCGCTGACGGTGGCCCTCGAGGCCGTCTTCACCTTGTGGCCCCGGGGCGCGGCGCCGCGGGAGGTGCGCGCCGTCGACTTCGTCACCGGCAATCACCAGAACGTTCTCTGGCCGGGCGAGCT
>DATGCY010000555.1:0-12179 GCA_035311385.1 Candidatus Methylomirabilota bacterium | reverse complement strand
TGGAACGTGTAGGTCTTGCCGTCGGGAGAGACGTCCCATTTCTCCGCGAGGCCCGGCTTCACGCTGCCGTCCTTCGGATCGATGACGACCAGCGTATCCAAGAACTGGAGGAGGATCTTGCGGGTGGCCGCGCGATTGGTGATGTGCGGGTCGAGGGTGTCGATGTCCTGCCGCGCGGCGAAGACGAGTCGCCCGCCCGCCTTCGCCGCGACAGTGAGGCGAGGCATCGCCACGCCACCGAGCACGGTGACGAGCACGAGCCAGGGGGTGAGCTGTCGCAGCAAGCGGCGGGAGGGCATGGTGGCCTCCTTTACTCGATCACGAACATCTCGGTGGTGTTGAACTTGGGGGAGAGCAGCTCGGGGCCGCGGGCGCGCACCACGGCCATGTCTTGCAGGTGGAGGAAGCCGGGGCCTGGATCGAGCCCGTGCGGCTCCAGCGCCAGCACCATCCCTTCCTCCAGGGTGAGGTCGCGGCCGCGCGCCACGATGGGCTCCTGCTGATGCCACCACGCGCCCACGCTGTGCCCCACGAGGATCGACGTGTACTTCCAGCCCAGCTTGGCGAAGGTCTGGACGGCGAAGTCGTAGACACCGCCCGCCGTCACGCCCGGTCGGCAGTGGTCGATGATTTTCACGTAGGCGTCGCGATAGCGCGCGTAGTCTTCGCGAAGCGCCGCGCTCGGCTTGCCCATGATGGCCACGCGCGACTGATGTCCCGGATAGCCGTCGAGATAGGCGACGTAGTCGGTTCGGACCACGTCGCCCTTGAGGAAGAGTTCGTCGCTCTCTCCCGCGTAGGGGATGGTGTTGCGGTTCGAGTTGAGGATGCCGTGCGCCCAGTTGGCCCCGCGCCGGAGGCAGCTCCCGATGAGACGGCTGTGCACGGCACGCTCCGTCTCCCCGTTCGTGATGGTGGGGAAAACCTCGAGATAGGCGTCGTCGAGGAGGTCTGCTCCCTTGCGCAGCATGGCGAGCTCGGCGGGCGTCTTCACCCAGCGCACGACGTCCATCATGCGGTTGCAGTCGACCATCTCGGCGCGCGGGAGCCCGCGGCGGATCTCCTCCCAGTGCTCGGCGCTCAGATAGTTCTTCTCGAATCCGATTCGCCCGCCCTCCAGGCCGGCCTCCTTGATCACCGAGCACAGCCGCGCATAGGGGGATTCGTTGTAGGCGTCGTAGACGACCGCGCGCTTGATCCAGGAGTCTCGGACGGTCAGCTTCTCCGCGATGGCATTGAGCACGAAGATGGGTTCGCCGCGCCGCGGCCACAGGAGCAACACGGCACGCGTGGAGTCGGCGATGTCCACGTGGCGGGCCAGCGTGCCCGGATAGGTGAAGCTCGACAGATACGTGAGGTTTTGTCCCGAGCGCGCGACCACGGCGTCGAGGCGCTCCCGGTCCATGTATTCGTGCAGGCGGGCCACGTTGACGGTGTCTTTGCTTCCACTACCGAGCCCCATGATGTCCTCCGGGTTGCGGGAAGGTCAGCGGCACAGCTGGTAGGTGGCGTATGCCACCGCGCGCCCCGCCGTGACGAGGTCGGCCAGGGGCACGCGCTCGTCGGGCGTCGGCCATTCCTTGTAGATACGGATGTCTCCCGCGCCGTACTGCACGGTGGGGATGCCCGCCTGCTGCAGGATGTTGCCGTCACCCACGTTGCCGAGGCGGCCCCAGCCACCCACCACCGGCTCCTGCTTCGAGGCGCGGCGCTGCCCTTCCGCGAGATGCACGACGAGGGGGTGACGGCGCGGCACCTCCATCGGGTCCTGGCACCATCCCTCCTCCGTCCCCGCGGCGGGCACGGTCAGCTCGTAGTCGAAGGCGGGATGCTCGCGCTTGATGCCGTCGAGGAGACGAGTCATGTCCGCGCGGACAGAGGCGACCGTCTGCCCGGGCACGGTGCGGATCTGGAAGAGGAGGTCGCACTCTCGGCTCGACATCCCCGTGTAGTTCTTCTGGTAGTAGTGCTCCTTGTGCATCGTATCGAAGGTGTGGGTGGGGAATCCCGGTAGGTCAGGATGCGGCGTGAAGGTGAGCCAGCTCCCCGGGGGAATGGGATCGAGGCTGGGACCGATGCGTCGGATGATCTCCGCCTGCTGCTCGATGGGATTCCAGTACGCGGCCTTGGCCTCCGCGCTGTAGCGGAAGAAGAGCTCGGGCGCCTTTGTCTTGACGTGGATCATCACCACGCCCACGCACACGTTGGCGATGGTGTTGGCGGAGTGCTCCATATTGATGGCGAGATCGGTCTTCACGCCGTGCTTGATCAGGGCACGCGTGCCCGCCCCGCCCAGCTTGTGCGCCACCACGGGGCAGACGAGCACATCGCCCTTGAGGCGCACGCCCGACTTCACGATAGCCTCCACCGCGCAGATGGCGGCGACCACCCCGCCCTTGTCGTCGTGGGCGCCCATGCCCCACACCCAGCCGTCCTCGTACTTCGCGCCGTAGGGATCCACCGTCCAGCCGCTCATCTCCACGCCGGGATCCATGTGGCCGTTGAGCATGAGACTCGGCCCGTCCCCGGTGCCGGTGAGGGTGGCAATGGGCTGGCGCGTCGTCTGGCCGGGCTTGGCGGGATGGGTCACCTCGAGCATCTCGACGGCGAGACCGATGTCCGAGAGATAGTTGGCGAAGAGGTCAGCGATCTTCTGCTCCTCGAAGGTCGTGCTGGGAATGCGGATGGCCGCCTGCTCGAGAGCCAGGACTTGCTCGTCGGTGACCCGCGCCAGGATGCTGTCCGTGAGGTCTCGTGTCATGTCGTCTCCGATCCCGCGGCCTTCCGAGCGATCGTCGCCGGAGGCGCCGACGATAGCATCGGGGCCGGAGCGGGTCAAACCGAGGCTACGCAGAACGGCGCATCCATGATCGAGTGACCCGGGCCCGCCGGTGCGCGACCGCCGAGGGTGTCTTCGTGCTCGCCGTCGCGGGCGGGTGAGTGTCCATGTTTGGCTGCGTGCCCCGTTTCTTTGTGCTATCTACCCTCCCGGGATCCAACGGCCTCCTGCTTCCCTGGCCATGCCCCAGGTGGCAGCAGGGCCGCGATCGTGAAATGATGCATGGACGGGAGACGATGTCTCACCCACAGCGCCGTACGCGATCAGGAGGAACCATGAGGAAGAGCTGTCTTGGCTGGAGTGTCGTGACCGCTGCGCTCACGCTTCTGACGGTCGGCCCGGCCCTGGCCCAACCCTTTCCCCCGACGAGCTTTCTCGCGCCGACCAAGGCCACCTGGGAGAGCACCCGCGGGCTCCTGCTGGGGATCGCGGAAATAGTCCCGGAGGACAAGTACGACTTCAAGCCGACGCCTTCGGTGCGGGCGCTCCGGGAGATCCTCATCCACTTGATCGGGGAGAACTACTTCTTCTTTACCAAGGTATCCGGGGATCCGCTGCCGAACGCCGACCGTCTCAAGGAGCTCAAGACCCGCGACGAGATCCTGAAGGAGCTTCGCGCGAGCTACGACTACGGCGCGAAGGTATGGGACACGCTCACCGAGGCCAAGGCCCAGGAGCTGGTCGAGGGCCGGAACAAGCAGCAGGTGCAGCGCTGGTCGTTCATCCTTGGCGCGATCCAGGACAATATGAACCACTACGGTAACCTGGTCGTGTACGTCCGCATGAACGGTCTGGTCCCTCCGCGGAGCGCCAACCGGTAGTTGACACCCGCTCCCAATCGTCACGTGAAGAAGTCGGCCCGTCCGGTCCGGCAGCGCGGGCGCACCCGTCAGATGGTGTGGCGGGGCGCCCTCGTCGCCGGCATCCTGGTCGGCGCGTCCGGTGCCGGCCACGCCGCCGACCTCCCCCCAGGTGCCGCCATCCAACAGCAGCTGCGGAGCTTCGCCACCACGGGCAGCGTGCTCTACATCGCCGCCCACCCGGATGACGAGAACACGCAGGTCATCGCCTATCTCGCGCGCGGGCGCGGCTACCGTACGGCGTATCTCTCGTTGACCCGCGGAGACGGCGGGCAGAACCTGCTCGGTCCCCAGCTCCGGGAGCAGCTGGGCGTGGCGCGCACGCAGGAGCTGCTGGCGGCCCGGCGGATCGACGGCGGGCGCCAGTACTTCAGTCGCGCCAACGACTTCGGCTATTCGAAAAACTTCCAGGAGACGCTCCAGATCTGGGACCGGCAGGCGGTGCTCTCCGACATCGTCCGAGTGATCCGCGTCTTCCGGCCTGACGTCGTCATCACGCGCTTCTCGCCGGATCCTGGTCCCACGCACGGCCATCACACCGCATCGGTCGTGCTCGCCGTGGAGGCCTTCAAGCTCGCCGGTGACCCCAAGGCGTTTCCCGAACAGCTCCGCGAGCTGACGCCGTGGCAGCCCACGCGGATCCTTCACAACATCTTCCTGGGTGGACCGGGAACGGGCCCGGGTGGACCGGGAGCCGGCGCAGTCAGAGAGAACGACGCCGATCTGCTGAAGATCGACATCGGGGGCGCCGATCCGGTGACAGGAGAATCGTTCGCCGCCATGGCCGCGCGCAGTCGCGGCATGCACAAGACGCAGGGTTTCGGCCAGGAATCGCCCACGATCGCCGGTGGCTCGAGGATCGAACGCTTCCGCCTGCTCGGAGGCGAGCCGGCAACCCGGGACCTGCTCGACGGAGTCGACACGACGTGGAATCGCATTCCGGGCGGCGCCGAGATCGGGCGGTTGATCGAAGCCGTCGTCGGGCAATTCGACCCGAACAATCCCGCCGCGAGCGTGCCCGCGCTGCTTGCGATTCGTCGCCACCTGGCCGCGCTCTCACCTGATCCCCTCGTAATCGACAAGCGGCAGCAGCTGGACGGCATTATCCGGGCCTGTGTCGGGCTCGAAGTCGAGACCACCGTGGCGCAACCCGAGATCGTGCCCGGCGAGACGCTTCAGATGCGTCACACCGCCGTCGTGCGATCGCAATTCCCCGTGCGCTGGACCGCCGTGCGCTACCCGAGCATCCGGCGCACAGTGTCCAGAGTCATGGAGCTGCGTCCGGATCGCCCTGGGGTGTGGCGCGAGAGCCAGGTCCTGCCCGCAGGGACGCCGCCGAGCCAGCCGTACTGGCTTCGAAAGGACGGCACGCCCGGCTTGTTCCGCGTCGACGATCCTGCTCTCATCGGGCTTCCGGAAAATCCGCCTGTGTTCCCGATCGAGTACGTCTTCAAGCTCGGGGGCCAGACCATGGTCGTGTCCGGCGAAGCGGTGGCGGCAGGCGACCCCGCGAACCCTACCATGCCGCGCCGATTGGAGGTGGTCCCGCCCGCTTCGATCCGTTTCGTGTCCGGAGTGCGGCTCTTCGCTCCCGGCGAGGCGCGAGAGATAACGGTGGAGCTCACGGCCGCTCGGCCGCGCGTGACCGGCACGGTCGAGCTGGACACATCGGCCAGCTGGAAGGCTTCGCCGGCCACGCAGCAATTCCGGCTGGCGACGCCGGGCGAGACCGCCCGCTTCACCTTCACCGTGACCGCACCGGCCGAACTCACCACGGCCCGCCTCGGAGCCAGCATCAAGGTCCACGGCGCCCGCTTCGACAATCAGCGAATCGAGCTTCACTACGCGCATATCCCCTTCCAGCTCCTCCAGCCGGCCGCTGCGATGAAGGCCGTGTCCCTGGAGCTGGCCATTCGCGGCCGCAGCGTCGGCTACCTTCCGGGCGCGGGCGACGAGGTGCCGGCGGGCCTCGAGCAGATGGGGTATGCCGTGACGCCGCTCACCACCGCCACCCTGACGCCCGAGGCGCTCGAGCCGCTCAGCGCGGTCGTCATCGGCATCCGCGCCTTCAACACGCGGAAGGATCTGCCGGAACATCTGCCGGCGCTCTACGCGTACGTGGAGGCAGGCGGCACGGTCATCGTGCAGTACAACCAGCTCGACGGCCTCAAGGCTGACTTCCTGTCTCCGTTCAGGCTGCGCATTTCGCGCGACCGCGTCACGGACGAGCACGCGCCGGTGACGCTGCTCGCGCCCGGGCATCCGGTTCTGAACACGCCCAATCGCATCACGCCGGCCGACTTCGACGGCTGGGTGCAGGAGCGCGGATTGTACTTCCCGGATCAGTGGGACGAGCGCTTCACGCCCATCCTGGCGGCCAGCGATCCCGGCGAGAAGCCGCTTCAGGGCGGGCTCCTCGTGGCGCGATATGGGAAGGGCTATCTCGTGTACACGAGCCTCTCGTGGTTTCGTCAGCTCCCGGAAGGTGTGCCCGGCGCGTATCGGCTGTTCGCCAATCTGGTCTCTCTGGGCCAGTGACTCGTCCGGCGAATCCTGATCCACCCGCGGAGATCGAGCCGCCGGGCATCCCTGGCTTCCGCACCTGGCGCGGCGTCTACCTGTTCGTGCTCGGCTGGTTCGTGCTCGTGGTAGCGCTCCTCGCGATCTTTTCCCGGTTCTTCTCGTGAACCTCGTAGACTGGGTGGTGCTCCTCGGCACCATCGTCGGGATCGCTGCGTACGGGTCCTGGCGCACACGTCAGATCCGGAGCCTCAACACGTATCTCAAGGGCAGCCCCTCCATCGGTTGGGGCACGATCGGGCTCTCCGTGATGGCCACGCAGGCCAGCGCCATCACCTTTCTGTCTATCCCCGGCCAGGGTTTCGAGAGCGGCATCGGGTTCGTCCAGAACTACTTCGGTCTGCCCCTCGCCCTGATCATCGTGTGCGCGGTGTTCCTGCCCATCTACCGGCGGCTCGGCGTGTACACCGCCTACGAGTTCCTCGGCCGGCGCTTCGATGACAAGACCCGCCTGCTCTGCGCTGGATTGTTCCTGCTGCAGCGCGGCCTCGCCGCGGGCGTGACCATCTACGCACCGGCCATCATCCTGTCCACGGTGCTGGGGTGGAGGCTCGATCTCGTCATCGTGGGGGCCGGGCTGCTCGTGATCGCCTATACGGTGACGGGCGGCAGCCAGGCCGTCAGCCTGACCCAGAAGCTGCAGATGGCGGTGATCTTCGGCGGCATGGTGACCGCGGCGATGGTGCTCCTGGCCAAGCTGCCCGACGGCCTGGGCGTCGCGGGCTCCGCCCACGTGGCCGGCGCCCTCGGCAAGCTGCACGCGGTCGATGTGTCGCTGGATCCGACCCGGCGCTACACGCTCTGGACCGGGCTGCTCGGCGGGCTGTTCCTCTCGCTCTCGTACTTCGGCACCGACCAGTCGCAGGTGCAGCGGTATATCAGCGGGCCGTCCTTGCGGGAAAGCCGCCTCGGGCTCGTATTCAACGCGGTCCTGAAGGTCCCCATGCAGTTCTTCATTCTCCTGCTCGGCGCCTTCCTCTTCGTCTTCTACCAGTTCAGCCAGCCTCCGGTGTTCTTCAACCAGTCCGAATGGCGGAGACATGCCGAGGGTAGTCACGCCGAGACCTTCCGCAACCTCGAAGAACGCTACGCGGCCGCCGTCGCCGCCAGCCAGGCCGCCATTCGCGACTGGGTCCGCGCTCGCGACTCCGATGACGCAGCGGTCGAAGGCGCCGCTCGCGCCACCATGGTGGAGGCCAATCGTCGCGCCGAGGCCGTGCGAGCCGAGGCCAAGACGGCCCTTGTGGCGGCCGATCCCCGGGCCAAGACCAAGGACTCCGACTACGTCTTCATCACCTTTATCCTCACCGAGCTGCCGCACGGGGCCATCGGTCTGCTCGTGGCCGTCATGTTCGCGGCGGCGCTGTCGTCCAATTCCGCCGAGCTCAATGCGCTCGGCACCACGACCACCATCGACCTCTGGCGGCAACTCCGTCCCCTGGCCGCCGCGGACGAGGCGCGCAACGTACGTGTGGCGAGATGGTTCACGGCCTTCTGGGGCCTCGTGGCCATCTCGTTCGCGCTCTTTGCCGGCTTCCTGGAAAACCTCATCGAGGCGACCAACATCCTCGGGTCGATCTTTTACGGCGTCATCCTCGGGATCTTCCTGGTGGCCTTCTTCTTCCGCCGGGTGGGAGGCAGTGCCGTCTTCGTGGCCGCGGTGGCCGCCCAGGCCCTGGTGATCGCCATGTACGCATCGCTGAATCTCGGCTACCTCTGGTACAACGTGATCGGCTGCGCCATCTGCATCGTGGCGAGCCTATCGCTGCAGGCCGTCCTAGGGCCACGAACGCCCAGCCCGGCGGGCCGCCCCACGTGAGCGACGAGCCCGTCATCGCGTTCGGCCAGCAGCCGTGCGGCTTCTTCCCGCGCCGGTTCTTCGCGGCCAAGATCTTCACGGCGCGGCGACTCCAGAGAGAGCTGGGCGGGCGCATCGTGTTCTTTTGCCACGACAGCGACCACGATCCGCGGGAAACCCGGACGATCCTGCGCCATCGCGCCACCGGAGCGCCCGCCAGTCTCAATTTTGCCGTCGCGAACAAGTTGCAAAGGAAATTCTCGCCGCTCTACGCCAAGCGCATCGCTCCGGATTGGCCGGCCCGGACTCTCCTCCAGCTACCCAACTACGTGGAGGCCAGGCAGATCGAGGTGTTTCGGCACACCTCGAGCGAGACGGTGTCGGAGTTCTGCCTGGGCATGTACCGGCGCATGGGTCTACTCGAGGGCATCGAGGTGGTGCGGTCGAGCGATCCCGCGCTCCGACGACGCGCGTGCCCCGTGCTCGACTTCTTCGTCGACGTGTCGTACGAGGGCGAGACGGTCCGCGCGCGAGTACGGGACGGGAGCCTCGTGCTGCACGAGGGCGGTGACTCCTTCGTGACCCTGCCGACCACCGACTTCGCCAAGGAGCACGTCAGCCCCGCGCGCGACACGCGGCTCCGCTGGATGCAGTCGATCATCCGCTGCACGCATTACGTGGCGGGCCAGGGCGAGCAATCGTATCTGCACCAGGAGGAGGCGCCCGAGATCACCTTCGTCCGCCGGGACGAGATCACGCGATCCGATGAGGCCTACACCGAGCTCCCGGACTGACCGCCCGTCGCTCCACGGCTGACATGGCGACCCCCGACGCTCTCCGCATCGGCATCAGCTGCTTCCCCTCCGTGGGGGGAAGCGGCACGCTCGCCACCGCGCTGGGACAGGACCTGGCCGCGCGGGGGCACGACGTCCATTTCATCTGCTACGAGCGGCCCTTCCGTCTCCTGGCGGATGGGCCGCGCCTTCACTTCCATCCCGTCGTCGTCAACGACTACGACGTGCTCAAGTTCCCCGACTACACCCTGCCCCTTTCGGTGCGCATGGCCGAAGTGAGCCGCGATCACCGGCTCGACCTGCTGCACGTGCACTATGCGGTGCCCCATGCCACGGCGGCCATCCTCGCCCGCTCCATGCTCCCGCCCGAGGGGCAGCCGCGCGTGGTCACCACGCTGCACGGCACGGACACCACGCTGCTCGGCCACGATCCTGGCTACGCCCCGGCCATCCGCCACGCCCTCACCTGCTCGGATGCCGTCACGGCGGTGTCAGCCTCGCTCCGGGCCGAGACCGAGCGCGTGTTCGACTTCCCCGGCCCCATCGAGGTCATCCACAACTTCTTCGTGCCCCGGCCACCGCGCCGCTCTGCCGCGGAGGTGCGCCGCGAGCTCGGCGTGGATGGTGAAGTCCTCGTCGTGCATTCCTCCAACCTCCGCCCGGGGAAACGCATCGATCTCCTGCTGGAGACGGTGAGCCGCGTCCGCCCGCGCGACGCCTTCAAGCTCCTCGTGCTCGCGGGAGAATCGTTTGCTCCCTACGCCGAGCGTGTGCGGCAGCTCGAGCTCGAGGACCGGCTCGTCGTCAGGGAAAAGGTCACCGACATCGAGGAGTACCTCCAGGCGGCCGACATCGGGCTCTTCACCTCCGACACGGAGAGCTTCTGCCTGAGCATCCTGGAGGCGATGTGCTTCGGCTGCCCCAGCGTCTCCACGCGCGTCGGCGGGATTCCGGAAGTCGTGGAGGACAATGTGAGCGGCGTGCTCGTTCCCGCCGGTGACGCCCGCGCGCTCGCCGGCGCGCTGGAGAGCCTGATCCACGACCCATCCCGACGGAGAGCCCTCGGTGAATCCGCGCGGGCCCGTGCGCGCGAGCTCTTCGCCGCCGACGTCATCGTGCCGCGCTACGAAGCGCTCTACCGGCGCCTCTGCCGGTGACGCTCCCGTTTGACCGCGGCCGCGAGCTCTGGCAGGATCACTCCCCGATGATCTGGGCATGCTCCGCGCTGTGCTGAGCGACGAACGAAGCCATTCAATGATGGACCGTCGAACCTTCGTCCTCGTGTGTGCGGGGGGAGCCCTGTCCGCGCCCCTCGCCGCCCACGCGCAGCAGGCGGCGGGCAAGGTGTACCGTCTGGGCATCCTCTCGGCCGGCGGGGTTCCAGATCCGTCCATCCCGACGATGGTGAACGTCCTCTTCACGGCGCTGGGCGACCTCAGTTACGTCGAGGGCCGAAATCTCGTGGTCGACCGTCGATTCGCCGAGGACAGGTTCGATCGGCTGCCCGGGTTGGCGCGTGAGCTGGTGCAGCTCCGACCCGACGCCATCGTCGCTATCTCCGGCCAGGCCATCAAGGCCGTCCGCGACGCGACGGCGACGATCCCGATCGTCATGGTCATCTCGACGGACCCGGTCGCGAGGGGATTGGTGGCAAGTTTTTCGCGGCCGGGCGGGAACGTGACCGGGATCTCGACCGTTGCCGAGAATTCCCTCGCGGGCAAACGCCTGGAGCTGCTGAAAGAGGCCGTGCCCAAGGCCGCGCGCATCGCCGTCCTCGCCGCCGGGCCGCTTTCCTCCAGCGATCAGCTGAAGGAGGCGCAGAAGGCAGCGGAGGCCTTGCGGGTCAGGCTCGTGCCGGTCGAGGTACGAGATACCGACTACGACCACGCCTTCAGCACACTCGTCTCCGAGCACGCCGACGCCATCTTCGCCGTGATGGGTCCCACCCTCCTCCGGGATAGAAAGCAGATCGCGGAGCGCGCCATGAAACACCGGCTGCCCATCATCTCCGCAAGTCCCGAGATGGTGGAGGCGGGCGGCCTGATGTCGTACGGCAACAGCACCCTCGACTCGGCCCGCCGGGCCGCCGTCTACGTGGACAAGATCCTCAAGGGCGCCAGCCCCTCGAATATGCCCGTGGAGCAGCCCACCCGGTTCGAGCTGGTCATCAACCTGAAGACGGCCAAGGCGCTCGGTCTGACACTGCCGAACTCGCTCGTGAAGCGAGCGGATACGGTGATCCAGTAGCGGAGTAACTCAGGCGACGGAAGCCGGCTCGGCGTCGTAGAGATAGCACGCCACGGCTTGCGTCGGGCTCACCGGCACCGGTTGCGGCGGCGCCTCCGCGCAGCGAGCCATGGCGAACGAGCACCGAGTCCGGAACCGACAGCCGGACGGCGGGTCGATGGGGTTGGGTGGATCGCCGGCGATGGGCAGCCGCTCCATCCGGTGCTCGGGATCCATGCTGGGCGCAGAGGCGAACAGCGCCTGCGTGTAGGGGTGCTTCGGCGACTGGGCGAGCGCCTCAGCCGTCCCCGTCTCCACGACTTCTCCCAGGTACATCACGAGCACGCGGTCGCTCACGTATTCGATGACGTTCAGGTCGTGCGAGATGAACACGTAGGTGAGGGCACGCTCCGCCTTGAGGCCTTGTAAGAGATTCAGCACTTGTGCCTGCACCGACTTGTCGAGGGCCGACACCGGCTCGTCGAGGACGAGGAGCTTGGGGTCCAGCACCAGGGCGCGGGCGATGTTCACGCGCTGGCGTTGCCCGCCCGAGAGCTCATGGGCGTAGCGCCGGCCGTGCAGCCGCGGGTCGAGGCCCACGCGACCGAGGAGCGCTCGTGCCCGCTCCGCCGCCTCCCCACGCGGCGTGCCGTGCACGCGAAGGCTGAAGGCGACGGTGTCCTCGATGGTCAGCCGAGGGTTCAGCGACGCGTACGGATCCTGGAAGACGAGCTGCATGTCCCGGCGCAGGCGCTTCATGCGCGCGGGCGAGGCGGCGAGCACGTCCTCGCCCCTGAACTTCACGAGGCCGGCGTCCGGCTCGATCAAGCGCAGCAGGAGCCGCGCGAGCGTCGACTTGCCGCAGCCGGACTCGCCCACCACCCCGAGCGTCTCCCCGGGCGCGACGGCGAAGGACACGCCGTCCACCGCCCGCACCCACGCCTGTGTGCGCTGGAGCACCCCGCCTCGTAGGGGGAAGTGCTTGCGCAAGCCCTGCACCTCGAGGAGTGGCGGCGTCATCCCCGGATGTCCATGGCGTCGCGCAGCCCGTCGGAGAGCAGGTTGAAGGCCATCGACGTCAC
>DATGCY010000554.1:0-11301 GCA_035311385.1 Candidatus Methylomirabilota bacterium | reverse complement strand
TGACGGGCCGCCTCGGCGTGGAGGACAGGGTCGAGATCTTTCCCCGAGGGCTCCAGGCGAAGGTGCGAGGGCTCCAGATCCACGGCCATGGCGTCGACAGCGCCCAGGCGGGCCAGCGCACCGCGGTGAATCTCCAGGGGGTCGAGCGTGCGGCCATCGAGCGCGGCGACGTCCTGGCGCCGCCCGGTAGCCTCGTGTCCACCGTTCTCGTGGACGCCACCCTCGAGCTCCTGCCGGACGCGCCGCGGCCGCTGAAGCTGCGCGACCGCGTGCGCTTTCACGTAGGAACGCAGGAGGTGATGGCCCGCGTCCTCCTCGTGGACCGCGCGGAGGTCGCGCCTGGACAGGTGACCTTCGGGCGTTTCCGGCTCGAGGCTCCCGTGACCACGCTACCTGGCGATCGCTACGTGATTCGCTCGTACTCGCCCATCATCACCATCGGCGGCGGCACCGTGCTCGACGTGGTACCCCCACGCTTCAAGCGCAAGGGCGGCGCGCTCGCCGAGCATCTTCGCCTCCTCGAGACCGCGTCGCCCGCGCAGGTGGTGGAGGAGCATCTCCGCCAAGCCGGACCGGCAGGCTTGCGGGCGGCCGATCTGCGCGCCCGGGTGCCCTTCGGGCCCGAGCGGCTCCGCGAGCTCCTCGATGAGCTGCAGCGGACTCAGGCGGTCACGGCAGTGGATCGAGAGTGGTACGTCCATCGCGAGGCGAGCGATCGCCTCCGCTCCCAAACCCTGAAACTCCTCGAGGACTTCCACGCCCAGTTTCCCCTTCGGAGCGGCATCTCCCGCGAGGAGCTCCGAAGCCGCGCCGGTCATGCCCAGGAGAAAGTGTTCGCGCAGCTCCTGGCCGCCCTGGAAGCAAACGGGGTCGTCCGAAGCGAGCGGGATCAGGTGCGCCTGGCCTCCCACGCTATCCGGCTCTCGCCAGAGCAGCAGCGGGTCGTCGATGGGCTCGACGTTGAGTTCCGCCGCTCGGCCGCGGCCCCCCCGGCCCCGGAGGAAGCCCTTGGGCGACTCGGGGTCAAGGGAACGGAGAAGCACGAGCTCTTCCAGATCCTCGTGGCCGATGGCCGGCTCCTCCGGGTCAAGGAGTCGCTCTTCTTCCACACGGCTGCGCTCGAGGAGATCCGCGACAAGGTTGTCGCGCACCTGCGGGAGAAGAAGGAGATCGCTCCCGCCGACGTGAAGGACCTGCTCGGGGTGAGCCGGAAGTATGCCATCCCTCTCATGGAGTATTTCGACTCCAAGGGGATCACCGTGCGCCAGGGCGAGCGCCGGGTGCTGCGGAATCCCCCACCGAGCGGCTAGGCCGGGGGCCGGGAGTCCACCGATTGGGCCCCTTCCACGCGTCAATGCGTTGACAAGCCCAGGGCGGGCGCGTAGGGTGAAGGAGCCTCAGTAACGAAAGGAGTCCGCCATGTTTGGTCTAGGCTATCAGGAGTTGCTGGTCATCCTCGTCATCGTCCTGATTCTCTTTGGCGCTCAGCGCTTGCCCGACCTCGCGCGCTCGCTGGGTTCGAGCGTGAAGGAGTTCAAGAAGGGCGTGGCCGACCTCAAGGACGAGGCCTCGCCGACGGAGAAGAAGGACGGCGACAAGAAGGCCTGACGAGACCGCAGCGCCCGCTTCCTCCTCCTCCCCACGACACTCCGTGCCTCCCGATCGCTACGCCGTCGGCATCGACCTGGGCGGCAGCAAGCTGCGCGGCGGCCTCCTGAGCTCCTCCGGGCAGCTCATCGGCCGTCTCGAGGTACAGACCGAAGCCTGGAAGGGTCCGTCCGGCGTCCTCGCTAACCTCAAGGGCGTCATCACCCGACTGCTGGACTCGACGGACCCTGCCCGGGTGGCGGGGATTGGCATCGCCGCCGCTGGCCAGATCCATCCCAAGACCCACGCCGTCGTCTATGCCCCCAACCTCGAGTGGGAGAATGTGCCCCTCCGCGACGAGGTCGAGTCGGGCTTCGGCATGCCCGTCTACGTCGAGAACGACGTGCGGGCCGCCGCGTGGGGCGAGTATCGCTTCGGCGCCGGCCGGGGCGCAGAGAGCCTCATCGCCGTGTTCGTGGGAACGGGCGTGGGCTCGGGCGCGGTGGTCGACGGCATCCTGCTCCGCGGGCCGAACAATGCGGCGGGCGAACTCGGCCACACCCAGGTGGTGCCGGAGGGTCTGCCGTGTGCCTGCGGGCAGCGCGGTTGTGTCGAGGCCTATGCCTCTGGGCGCGGTTTCATGCGGCGGCTGGAGATGGCGCTGGCCGCGGGCACCGCCACTCGGCTGGTCGAGGAAACGGGTGGAGATGCCTCGCGCGTGACGGCGGCGCTGGTGGCGCGAGCCGCCGCATCGGGTGATGCCTTTGCGCGGACGCTGTGGGACGACGCGGAGCGCTATCTTGGACAGGCGCTCGCCAACTACGTCACGCTCCTGAATCCGGAACTCCTGGTGCTGGGCGGCGGCATCATGACCACGGTGCCGAGCCTGGCCCAGGCGCTGGAGCAGAGCGTGCGCACGCATGCGACCGTCCTCTCCCGAGACGTCCGGATCGCGCGCGCAGGCTTGGGCGATTCTTCGGCGATCTTCGGCGCCGCGGACCGGGTGTGGGGACAGTCCTGAGCTGGCTCGTAGGCGTGGCCGGCTCGGTGCGTGGGCATTTCGCGCGCCGCGGTGATCTCTGGGTGATGAGCGGGCTCGCCGTCCTCACCCTCCTCTCTCGCTGGCCGTACCGCGCGCGCATGCTTTACAACTGGGACGCCGTGCAGTTCGCCCTCGCCCTGCGCGAGTTCGATGTGGCCAAGCATCAGCCCCACCCGCCCGGCTACCTGCTCTACGTGGCCTTGGGCCGGCTCCTGAACATTCTCCTCGCCGACCCCAACCTCGCCTACGTGACACTGGCCATGGTCTTCAGCGCGGCCACCACGGTATCGGTGTTCTGGCTCGCCCGCGCGCTGTACGATCGCGTCACGGCCGCGGCGGCGGCGACCCTGCTCGCGGTGAGCCCGCTCTTCTGGTTCTACGGCTCCGTGGGATTGACCTATGCGGGCGAGGCCTTCGGCGCCTCCCTCGTAGCGGCCTTCGCCTACGGTGCCCTGCGTGGCCGCCCCCGATCACTCTATGGGTGCGCCGCCGCTCTCGGCCTGGTGGGCGGCATCCGCCCCTCCGTGCTCGTTCTCCTCTTCCCGCTCTGCCTCGCCTGCGCGGTGATGGGCATTCGGAACCTGCGCCGGCTGCTCGCGGCCGCCGCCGTCATGGTGGCCGCCGTCCTCTCCTGGTTCCTGCCCATGCTCTGGCTCACGGGAGGGCTCACCGCCTATCTCCGGGCGTCGAGCCAACTCTACGGCTCGGTGGTACTTCCCACCTCCGTGCTCGGCGGCTCCCTCGACGTGACGCTCGCCCAGGCGCGCTACGTCCTCGCCTCCGTGATCGTGGGACTCGGTCCGCTCGCCCTCGCCGCCTTTGTCCTGCCGTTCTACGTGCGCCGGGCGGGCTGGCAACAGGGTGAGTGGTTCCTCGTGGCATGGGTCGTTCCTCCCGCCGCCTTCTACACCCTCGTCCACTTCGGTCAAGCCGGCTACGTTCTGACCTTTCTACCCGCGCTCGTGATCCTGCTGAGCCGAGTCCTCGTGGAAACGATCACCGCCGGCTCCGAGCGGCTGCGGCGGCCCAACTGGCGCTGGGCGCTCACCGCGACCGCGCTGGTGCCACTCTGCCTCGTGAGCACGGGCTTTTTCGTGAGCGCGCGTCCCATGCCGCGCGAATTCGACAACCGCACGGGCGATGCCTGGATCTGGCGGGCGAGGGACGAGGCGCACGACTGGATCATGAGCCGCACCGCCGCCGCCCTGCGCGAGCACGAAGCCGTGATTCGCACCTACGTGGACATCATCCGGACGGTCTACGATCCCTCGGACACCGCGCTCCTCACGGAGGTGGGCAATCCACGCTCCTATCCCTGGCTTCGCCACGCCATGTTCTACATGCCGGAGTACACGATCTACCAAGTCCAGGTCGGCGCTTTGCCCTTCGGCTTCTACGCGCCCGAGTCGGCGGCGACCATGATCCTCACTCCCGGCTCTACCATCACCATCCCCCGGCGCATCCGGCAGCTCGTGTGGTTCGTCGATCACTGGGATCCCGAGATCCCACGTCCGCGCGGTCTCCAGGAAGTGCAGCTGCCGTACGGCCGTTTCCTTTACGTCCTGCCGATCCGAGGTGGCCGCGCCGAGCACGCCGGCTATCTCTTCGTCAGCGACAAGCGGTGAGGGGGCGGGGCGCCCTTCTTCTCACCGCGGTTGCTCTGGCCGCGGCTCTCGGCCTCTTCCTCCAGCGCGAGCGGCTCATCGCGGGCGGAGTCAGCCTCAGTAGCTTTCCCCTCGACGACTCCTGGATCCATCTCCAGTTCGCTCGCAATCTCGCCTCGGGACATGGCTTCGCCTATAACGCGGATGCGCCCGTGGCCGGCTCCACCGCGCCCCTGTGGACTCTCCTGCTCGCGGGGCTCTTCACGCTCGGCGGAATCCATCCAGAGTGGGCCAAGCTCGCGGGCGTGGCCGGCGCGCTGGGTGCGGCGTGGCTCGCCCGGGGGCTCGCCCAGGTGTGGACGGGGGACACTGCGCTCGGGCTGACCGCCGCCCTCGCCACCGCGTGGAGCGCTCCCATGATCTGGGGCGCGCTTTCCGGCATGGAGGTGACCCTCGCCGCTGTACTCGTGACCGGTGCCCTCGCCGCGCACGTAGCGGGTCGCGGGCTCATGACAGCCGCCCTGCTCGGCCTCGCCGCGCTCACGCGGCCCGAATCCGTGCTGCTTGTGCCCCTGGTGTGGCTCGGTGGTCCACTGACGTGGCTCCGCACCGCCATCGTCTGGGGTGTGCCCTCGGCTATCCTGGTGCCGTGGGTCGCCTTCAACGTGCGCACGGCAGGGACCCCGCTGCCCGCGACGGCCGCCGCCAAGATCGAGGGCGGGCTGCTGGGGTTCCTCTCGGGCGCACGCGAGCCGCTCGCCACCACGCTTCTCTGGCGCCCCTGGCAATTCGAGCGCGAGTGGATCGCGTGGCTCGCCTCCGTGAACGTCCTCCTTCCCGTCCTGATCCTGCCCGGCCTCTGGGTACTGTGGCGGCGCGGCGGACGCTTCTGGCTCTGGCCCGCCTCGATCCTGCTCGTGCATCCGGTCGGCATGGCCCTCCTCGCGCCCTATCGTGGCCCTGGTTTCCAGGAGGGGCGCTACTCGATCCACCTGCTGCCGCTCGCCATGGTAGTGGCGGTGACCACGCTGGCGCCGCTCGCGTGGGCGACCCGTCTTCAGCCCGTGTGGGGACGCCTGGCCTGCGCCATCGTCCTCGCTGCCTCGCTGGCTCCGCTCGCGGCGGGCGCGACGCGCTACGCCTGGGCCGTGCAGAACATCGATGCCATGCAGGTGAGCCTGGGGCGTTGGGTCGCCGCGGAGACGCCACGGGACGCCCGGCTGGCGCTCAACGACGTGGGGGCCATCGCCTATCTCGGACGGCGCGAGGTCATCGATGTGATGGGCCTCGTCACGCCGCGGATCATCCCGTACCGGCGCGACGGCGAGGCGGGGGTTCTCCGCTATCTCCAGCAGAGCTGCCCTGACTACCTGATCGTCTTTCCCGCATGGTTCCCCGGGATGGCGGCGCGCCGCGACCTCTTCACTCCTGTACATCGGGTCAAGCTCGACCACAACACGGTGGCCGGCGCTGACGAGATGGTCGTCTATCAGACGGCGTGGAACCGCTGGCGTGAGTCGCACGAGCCGTGCCCCGCCGGGCCGCCTGCCTCCATCAGACGTTGATTTACCTTTCACGGCGCAGGGTTGGCCCCGGCGACGCCCCACTTCTTTCCGAGACGGGGTGCCCTCTATAATCTTCGTAGGATGCATGCCCCGACACGCGTGGCGATCATGGCCGCCCTGACGGCTCTCGCGCTCCCATTCGCCTCCGCTTCCGCCCAGATGTTCCGGTGGACCGACGATCAAGGCGGGATCCACTACACACAGGGCGTGGACAACGTACCCGAGCGTTTTCGCGCCAAGGCACAGATGATGGCCCTTCCCGAGCGCGCGCCCGCGCCGCCGGCGAGTCCTGCCGCAGGAGAGAGCGCGCCGGCCACCACCACCACGAAAATTCCCTTCACGCCCGGCAAACCCATCATGGTGTCGGCGAGGGTCAACGGTGGAGGATCGGCGAATCTCATGCTCGATACGGGTGCCTCAGTGACCGTGATCAACCCGCGCGTGCTCGCGAGCATGGGCATTGGCTCGGCGCGTGCGCTGCGCGGATCCGTCAAGGGCGCCACCGGCTCCGCTGACGTGCTCTTCGTTCCCATCGAGAGCATCGAGGTGGGTAACGCGCGCTCGGGTCCTCTTCGCGTGGCCGCCCACGACGTCGAGCTCGCCCAGGGTGACGGTCTCCTCGGGCGCGACTTCCTGGATCAGTTCACCGTCACCATCGACAGCACGGCCGGCACCGTCACCATCACGCCCAAGTAGTACCCCCCGCTTCGCGTCCTCTCGGGCGGCCGTAGGCTCACCCGCTCGCCGTGAAGAGGTGCGTTCCTTGCCCTAAACGCGCATCGGTGTTACGTTTCTTTCCTCTATGGACTACAAGGACACGCTCAACCTTCCGAAGACCTCGTTCCCTATGAAGGCCAACCTTCCCAAGCTCGAGCCGGACATGCTCGCCCGCTGGGACGAGATGGACATCTATCGGCGCCTCCGCGAGGCCTCCGCCAAGCGGCCCTTGTGGATCCTGCACGACGGCCCGCCCTACGCCAACGGCCACATCCACATGGGCACGGCACTCAACAAGATCCTCAAGGACTTCGTGGTCAAGTCGCGCTCCATGCTCGGCCACAACGCAGTCTACGTGCCTGGCTGGGACTGCCACGGTCTGCCCATCGAGCATCAGGTCGACAAGGAGCTCGGCCTCGACACGGCCGACGTGGACGTGCGGCGCGCCATGGATCCCATGGAGAAGATCCGACGCTGTCGCGAGTACGCGCGGAAGTACATCGACATTCAGCGCGAGGAGTTCAAGCGACTCGGCGTCTTCGGCGACTGGAAGCACCCGTACATCACCATGGAGCCGGCCTATCAGGCAGTGATCGCGCGCGAGTTCGGACGCTTCGTGGGCCGGGGCGTGGTCTACAAGGGCCTCAAGCCCGTGCACTGGTGCATGCACTGCAAGACGGCGCTCGCCCAGGCGGAGGTGGAGTACGAGGAGCAGACCACGCCGTCGGTGTACGTGAAGTTCCCCGTGAGCTCGCCCTCGAAAGCCCTCGCGCAGGCCCTGGGCGGCGCCAAGGCGTCGCTCGTCATCTGGACCACCACACCGTGGACGCTCCCCGCCAACCTCGCCATCGCTGTACATCCCGGCGAGACGTACACCGTGGTCCGGCTCGACGATGATCTCCTGGTGGTGGCCCGTCCGCTCGCCGCCGCCTTCATGGAGCTTCCCGGCGTGCGCGGGCGCGCCACCCTCACGGAGGTCAGCGTTCCGGGCAGCGCGCTCGAGGGCACCATCGCCCGTCATCCATGGATCGACCGCGACGCACCGGTGGTGCTTGCGGACTTCGTGGCTATGGACACGGGCACGGGGCTCGTGCACATTGCCCCCGGGCACGGCGAGGAGGACTATGAGCTCGGTCGCAAGGCCGGGCTCCGAGTCTACAACCCCGTGGACGATGATGGGCGGTATCTGCCCGAGGTCGCGCTCTTCGGGGGCCAGACGGTGTGGGAGGCCAATCCGCGGATCGTCGAGCACCTTCGGAAGATCGGAGCCCTGGTGGCTGAGGTCGCCCTCACCCACGAGTATCCCCACTGCTGGCGCTGCAAGAACCCCACGCTCTTCCGCGCCACCGAGCAGTGGTTCATCTCCATGGACAAAAAGGGTCTGCGCCAGCGCGCCCTCGACGCCGTCCAGAACGAGGTAACGTGGATTCCCGCGTGGGGGCGCGATCGCATCTTCAACATGATCGCGCATCGTCCCGACTGGACCATCTCGCGCCAGCGCATCTGGGGCGTGCCCATCGTGGCCTTCTACTGCACGAGCTGTGACGCTCTCCTCCTCGAGGAGCGCCTCGTGGACCACGTGGCGGCCATCATGCGTGATGGGCGTGGAGCCGACGAGTGGCACGCCCGACCGGCCAAGGATCTCCTTCCCCCCGGGACGCGCTGTCCCACATGCGGCAAGGAGGAATTTCGCAAGGAGACGGACATCCTCGACGTGTGGTTCGACTCGGGGTGCAGCCACGCCGCCGTGCTGGAGACGCGTCCCGAGCTGCGCTGGCCCGCCGAGATGTACCTCGAGGGCTCGGACCAGCACCGCGGGTGGTTCCACTCCTCGCTCCTCGAGGCGGTGGGTACCCGGAATCGCGCGCCCTACCAGTCCGTCCTGACCCACGGCTTCGTGGTGGACGGCGAGGGACGCAAGATGTCCAAGTCACAGGGGAACTACGTCACCCAGGAGGAGCTCATCCCGAAGTACGGCGCCGAGGTGCTGCGTCTGTGGGTCGCCTCCGAGGACTATGCGGAGGACATCCGCCTCTCCCACGAGATCCTCAATCGGCTCTCCGATGCGTATCGGCGGATCCGCAACACCTTCCGCTTCCTCCTGGGCACGCTCGCCGACTTCGATCCCGACCACGACCGGGTTTCCTACGACCAGATGGACGAGATCGACCGCTGGGCTCTCATGCGCTTGGGCGAGCTCATCGCCCGCGTGCGCCGCGCGTACGAGGAATACCAGTTCCACGTGGTCTTCCACACCGCCCACAACTTCTGCGCGGTGGATCTGTCCGCGCTCTACCTCGACATCATCAAGGATCGTCTCTACACACGGGCCCCCGATGATCCAGGCCGGCGCGCCTCGCAGACGGTGTGCTTCGAGATGCTCACGGCACTGGCGAGGATCCTCGCTCCCATCCTGTCCTTCACCGCCGACGAGGTCTGGACCTACATCCCGGGGCGCGGCAAGCCGGAGAGCGTGCACCTCGTGACCCTGCCCGAGGAGCGTGGGGAGTGGGTGAACGAACGGCTGGGTACGGATTGGGATCAACTGCTCGAGGTGCGGGGCGAAGTCTCGCGGGCCCTGGAGAGCGCGCGCAAGCAGGGGCTCATCGGCAAGGGCGTCGACGCCGTGCTCTACGTCGTCAGCGCGCCCGAGGAGCAGTGGCGCCCGCTGCTCGCGGGCAAGGGTGAGGCACTCCTCGCCACGCTCTTCAACGTCTCCGCGGTGCGCCTCACGGAGCCACCACCCGCGGGCGCGGGCGTTGCCTACGAGAGCCAGGACATCCCCGGTCTTGTCCTTGCCGTGGTCCCGGCTCAGCGTCTCGGGTGGAAGAAATGTGAGCGGTGCTGGACCTGGAGTCCCGAGGTCGGCGCCGATGCGCGTCATCCCACGCTCTGCGAGCGCTGCCTTCCCGTCATCCTCACCCGGGCATGACCCTGGTGGTGGCGGTCGCCGGGGCCGTCCTGGTCCTCGATCAGGTCGTGAAGTGGCTCGCCCTCCATCGCTTGCCGCCCGGCGCGCCCGTGCCCGTCATCGACGGCTTCTTCTCGTTGACCCTCGTGATGAATCCCGGCCTCGCTTTCGGTATGCTCGGCACGATTCCGACGGGCTGGCGCTGGGTGGTCGCCGTGCTGTCCATGATCGCGGTGGGCGTCCTCGCCACGCTCGCCACACGGCTCCTGCCCCATGGCGGCAAGGTCGCCGCCATCGCTATCGGCATGATCTTCGGCGGGGCGGCGGGCAACCTGATCGATCGCGCGCGCTTCGGCGCGGTGGTCGACTTCCTCGATTTCTACTGGCGCGGCTGGCACTGGCCCGCTTTCAACGTGGCCGACTCGGCCATCAGCGTGGGCGTCGCGCTGCTCGCCCTGCACATGCTGATGGTCACTCCCGCCGAGACATGACCGTCGGGGCCGCCCGCCCCGTGGCGGCCACGGTGAGCGCGGCCGAGGCGGGCCGACGACTCGATCTCTGGCTGGCTGCGCGCCTCCCCGCGCTCTCGCGCACGCGCATCAAGACCTTGATCGACGAGGGGCGCGTCGAGGTGGACGGCGTTCCGCGCAAGGCCGCGCATCGCCTCAAGACAGGAGAGCGGGTGCGCGCGGTGGTGCCGCCGCCCCCCTCCGACGAGATGGCGGCGGAGCCGATTCCCTTGCGCATCGTCTTCGAGGACGCGCACGTACTGGCGGTGGACAAGCCCGCGGGCATGGTGACGCATCCCGGGGCGGGGCAGTCGACGGGCACGCTCGCCGCGGCCGCCCTTGCGCACGCGCCGGAGATCTCGGGCGTGGGCGGCCCGCGACGTCCCGGCATCGTGCATCGGCTCGACAAGGGCACCTCCGGACTCATCGTCCTGGCCAAAACGCGCGCGGCCTATGATGCCCTCACCGCTCAGCTCAGCCGCCGGACCATGTCGCGTCGCTACCTCTGCCTGGCTCATGGGAGGTTCGCTCGTGACAGCGGTGTGATCGACGCGCCGATCGCGCGCGATACACGCTCCCGCGTGCGCATGGCCGTGGCGCGGCCCGGCACGGGCAAGCGTGCCGTGACGCGCTTCCGCGTGCTCGAGCGTCTTGCCAGGTTCACCTATCTCGAGTGCCGTCTCGAGACGGGGCGTACCCATCAAATCCGCGTCCACTTGGCCTCTCTGGGCCATCCCCTCGTCGGTGACGTGACTTATGGTAGGCAGAAGCGGAGCGACACGATCCCCGCAGAGTTGATCGAGGGTCTCGGGGGAGTTGCCCTTCACGCGGCGGGGCTGTCCTTCGTCCATCCGGCATCGGGCGAGCGCGTGGAGCTTGCGTCTCCATTGCCCAACAGGATCGAGGCCATCCTGTCTCATCTGCGAGACATTTAACCTCAACATGCCGAAGGCATGTTGACCGTGGGCGAGATGGTTAGGGCGGCACGCTCGGCGTGGTCATGGTGGCGGACTTTGCCGCTTTCCGGGAACGATGGGGCTCGGACTGTCGATCGTGGGGCGACTAGTTCGCGCTGGCTGCCTTTGGCATGTTGGGCGAGACTGTTAGGGCGGCCGTCGGCTCGGCGCGGTCATGGTGGCGGACTTTGCCGCTTTCCAAGGATCGATGAGGCTCGCAGTGTCGATCGTGGGACCACAAGGAGCTCGCGCTGGCCCGCCTTTGGAATGAACGCACTTACTCCGCGGAATCTGCAGACCGTTGCACTGTGAGGCTTGGGAGTGGGGTGTTGAGCCCGGGCGGGCTCTTGAGGTCGGGGTCTGGGGGGTGGCACGAGGCGTGCTAGTCTGGAGGCGATGATGCGTGATCT
>DATGCY010000553.1:0-9944 GCA_035311385.1 Candidatus Methylomirabilota bacterium | reverse complement strand
CACCAAGGCCAACGGGGTGATTCGGCAGGGCCGGTTCATGCCCGTCCAGCTCCACAGCACGAGCACGATCCGCGGACGCGACAGCAGTCTCGACCTTCTCTACGATCACGACAAGGGCACCGTCGAGTATCACTCCGTGGCATATACGTTTTTCCTCGGGCGCCGGCGACAAGTGGACGACGTACTCAAGCTTCCTACCGACCGGCAGGTGGACGATTTCCTATCGGCCGAGCTCAACTTCGCCGCGGACAAGCTCGACCGTGACCCTGACGGAACCTATCGCACCTATATCGTCCGCCGATCCCGTCCCGAGAACGAGGGGCCAGATGACGTATCTCCCAGCGGATACAGGGCAGAGCTGATTCCCCTGCGCTTCCAGGTCGTGGCCGACCAGACCTCGCGTCGTCTGCGTGCCAAGATCGACATCACGGGGTTTTCCTCCTGGGCGCGGCGGGACCAACCCGCCCAGGTCACCTTCGGCCCCGACCGGCATCTCGAGAGCGTGCAGTCCAAGCTAATGCTCGGCACCACCTTCAAGGCTCGCGTCGCCACGGCCGCCCTCATGCCCTCCTGATGGGGCACGATCTGGTCGGGCTGGGTGAGGTCATGCTGCGCCTCGCCGCGCCGCCGCCCCAGCGCCTCGACCAGTCCGTCGCCCTCGACGTCCAGATTGGCGGTTCCGAGGCCAATGTCATGGCCGCGGTGGCGCGGCTCGGACTGTGCACCGCATTCATCTCGGCGCTGCCCGCGGATCACGTCTGGGGCGACCGCACCATCCGCGAGCTCACTGGCCACGGGGTGGACTGCGCGGGCATCGTGCGTCGGCCGGGTAGTCGCATGGGTCTTTACTTCCTCGAGTACGGAGCGCCTCCGCGACCGGTGCGAGTGCTCTACGACCGGCGCGACTCGGCTCTGAGCCAGCTCGTGGCCGACGAGATCGACTGGGCGATCGCGCGCGAGGCGCGGATGGTCCATCTCTCCGGCATCACCGCCGCTCTCGGCGAGAACTTGAAGGGCGTCCTGAGGAGAGCCTGTCGCGAGGCGCACGCGGCCGGAGTGCCCATCTCCTTCGACGTGAATTACCGCTCGCGCCTCTGGTCCGCCAAGGAGGCGCGGGATTTCCTGACTGAGCTCCTACCCGCCGTCCGCTACCTCTTTATTGGATCGGATGACGCAGAGACGGTCTTCGAGCTCACCGGTTCACCCGAGGGTGTCCTCGAGGGCCTGGCGCGGGTCGCCCCCACCGCCACCATCGCCCTTACACTCGGTGAAGCCGGGTCGGCAGTGCGCGACGACGGCCGCGTGCTCCGACCCGCCCGCCTCTATACGGTGACCACGGTGGACCGCGTCGGCGCCGGGGACGCATTCGCGGCCGGTTTCCTGTGGCGAGTGCTCCAGGGGCGGTCGATGCAGGAGGCCGTCGACGCCGCCACGGCCCTGGCCGCTCTCAAGTGCACGATCTGGGGCGACATCGCCCTCGTGCGCCCAGGCGAGCTCGAGGAGCTCATGGCCTCCACCCATTCGGAGATTCGACGCTAGAGGAGGTGACCATGCTCTTCTCGCTCATGTATCTCAGGGGCACCTTCCGATGGAACTACGCGGCGTCCCTCGGGTGCATCGTGGCCAGCGTCGACTACGCATTGAGGTCCTGATGGCAGAACCTTCCCGCGGCGCGCCGGGAATTCTCGACGGTCTGACCCGGGCTCAGCGGGAGGCCGTCTCTCACGAGACGGGTCCCCTCCTGATCATCGCGGGGGCGGGAACGGGCAAGACCACCGTCATCACCCGCCGCATCGCCCACCTCATCGCCACGCGCCGCGCCCGTCCCTCCGAGGTGCTCGCCCTCACCTTCACGGACAAGGCGGCGGCCGAGATGGAAGAGCGCGTCGACCAGCTCGTGCCCTACGGCTATGCAGACGTGCAGATTTCGACCTTTCATGCCTTCGGCGATCGCCTCATCAGGGAGAACGCCCTCGAGCTCGGGCTCACCCCCGACTTCCGCGTGCTCACGCGCGCCGAGCAGGTCATCTTCGTCCGCGATCATCTCTTCGAGTTCCCTCTCGAGCACTACCGGCCACTCGGTGATCCCACGCGGCACATCCAGGCCATGATCACCCTGTTCAGTCGCCTCAAGGACGAGGACGTGGGCCCGGACGAGTACCTTGCCCACGCCGAGGCCTTGCTGGCCGCCGCCGTCGACGAGGCCGCGCGCCTCGAGGCCGAGGAGCATCTGGAGCTCGCCCGCACCTACGCTCAATACCAGATCCTCATGGCACGGCTCGGTCAGATCGACTTCGGGGACCAGATCGTGGAGGTGCTGCGCCTGCTCCGCACTCGCCCGCATGTGCTGCGACGCTGCCAGGAGCGCTACCGCTACATCCTCGTGGACGAATTCCAGGACACCAACTACGCCCAGTTCGAGGTGGTGAAACTCCTCGCGGCCAAGCATCGCAACGTCACCGTGGTAGGTGACGATGATCAGGCGATCTTCCGGTTCCGCGGGGCGTCCATGAGCAATATCCTGGAATTCGATCGCACCTATCCCGACGCTCGGAAGGTGCTCCTGCTGGAGAATCGCCGCTCTCCCCAGGCCGTGCTCGACGCCGCCTATCGGCTCATCCAGTTCAACAATCCGGATCGCCTGGAAGCGGCCCAGGGGATCGACAAAGAGCTCAGATCGGTGGGGCCCGACGGCCAGCCGAGAATCGGCGTCGCCCCGACCCATCTCGTCTTCGACACCGTCTCCACGGAGTCGGATCAGATCGCCGAGCTCATCGCGGAGACGCACGCGGAGGGGCGTCCCTATCGCGAGTGCGCCATCCTCGTCCGCGCCAACAGCGACGCCGACCCCTTTCTCCGGGCTCTGAATCTCCGCAACATTCCCTGGACCTTCTCCGGCAACGCGGGGCTCTATGGTCGACCCGAGATCCGACTCCTCATCGCCTTCCTCCGCAGCGTCGCCCACCCCGACGACTCCGTAAGCCTTCACTACCTGGCGTCGTCGGACATCTACCAGGTGCCCATCTTCGATCTCACGGAGTGCGCGACCTACGCGGACCGACGCCACCGCTGGCTCTTCCACGTCCTGCGCGAGGTGCCCGAGGAGGTGCAAGTCGGGGAGGAGGGCGCCGGGGCCATCCGGCGACTCATCGCCGACCTCGAACGCTACATGGAGCTGGCGCGCGAGACGCCCACCGGGGAGCTGCTCTACCAGTTTCTCGTCGACTCCGGTCTCATGACCCGCTACGCCAAGGCGCCCCCCGAGCAGGAGCAAGAGGTTCAGAACGTCAGCAAGTTCTTCGCGCGTGTGCGCGACGCCTCGCGCGTGCTGCGGTACGACAACGTGCGC
Source organism: Candidatus Methylomirabilota bacterium (assembly GCA_035311385.1). Taxonomy (GTDB): domain Bacteria; phylum Methylomirabilota; class Methylomirabilia; order Rokubacteriales; family CSP1-6; genus AR37. The sequence goes on along the minus strand of DATGCY010000553.1, from coordinate 6,595 downwards.
GAATTCGTCAATCACCTGGATGCCCTCATCGACGCGGGCGACGACCCCGCCGTGGCCGAGGCCGAGGTTGACGCGCCGGCCGTTCCCGTGCTCACCGTGCACAAGGCCAAGGGTCTCGAGTGGCCCGTGGTCTTCCTCGTGAACTGCGTGCAGGAGAAGTTCCCCACCCGACGGCGCGGTGACGCGCTCGAGATGCCCTTCGGGCTCATCCGGGACACGCTGCCCACCGGCGATTTCCATCTCCAGGAAGAACGGCGGCTCTTCTACGTCGGCATGACTCGAGCCAAGGAGCGCCTCTATCTCACGAGCGCGGAGGACATGGGCGGACGCAAGAAGTGGAAGACGAGCCAATTCGTCTTGGAGGCACTCGACCTGCCCAAGGACTCCGCGCGGCCCTTCGCGGCGCGCGCCGTCGAAGAGCTCCAGCGCCACGCTCCGCCCCCGGCCCCCGAAGGCATGGAGAGGGACGCGTTGTCGCCCACGCAGCCCCTTACGGTGAGTCACCACCAGGTGGACGACTACCAGACCTGTCCGCTCAAGTACCACTACGTCCACGTCAAGCGCATCCCGCTGCGCCAACACCACAACGTGGTCTATGGCAGCGCGCTGCACAAGGCCGTGGAGTTCTATCTCAAGCGGCGCGCGGTGGGCAACTTCACCTCGCTCGAAGACTTCCTGCGGGCTTTCGACGAGGCGTGGAGGAACGAGGGCTTCCTCACCCGCGAGCACGAGGAGCAGCGCAAGCGCGCGGGGGTGCTCGCCCTGACCCGCTTCTATCACGAGGAGGAGGCCTCGGGGGAGAAGCCCACGGAGGTGGAGGGCGAGTTCAGCTTCGTCCTCGGCCCCACCCGGGTGCGCGGCCGCTTCGATCGCGTCGACGACACACCCGAGGGCCCGGTAATCGTCGACTACAAGTCGAGCGACGTCACCGAGCAGAAGGCGGCAGACCGCCGCGCCCGGGAGAGCCTCCAGCTCAAGATGTATGCTCTCGCCCTGCGGGAGATGACAGGCCGTCTCCCCGCCCGCGTCGAGCTCCACTTCCTGGAGTCTGGCCTGGCGGGGCGTCACGTGCCCACGGAGGAGGACCTCGTCGAGGCGCGCGCGGCCATCGAGACGGCGGCGGCGGGGATTCGCGCGCGACACTTCGAGGCCACCCCCGGATACCAGATCTGCCGCTACTGCGCTTACAACCAGATCTGTCCCAGCACCGCCACCCGAGAATAGGAGAGGCGTCATGAAGCTCAAGGCCAACGGTATCGAGATCAACTACGAGAAGCAGGGCAGCGGCCCCGTGGTGACCATGAGCCACTCCCTCGCCTGCAACTTGCACATGTGGGACGAGCAGGCCGCCGCTCTCGCCGAGCGGTACACGGTGGTGCGCTTCGACACGCGCGGGCACGGGCAAAGCAGCGCTCCCGAGGGCGCCTACTCCCTCGATCAGATGGGCGACGACCTCAAGGGCCTCCTCGACGGGCTCGGCATCAGGGAAACGCACTTCGTCGGGCTCTCCATGGGGGGCATGATCGGCCAGACCTTCGCCCTCAAGCATCCCGCGATGATCAAGAGCCTCGTCCTCTGCGACACGACGAGCCGCTACCCGGCCGCCGCCGCACCGATCTGGGAAGACCGAATCAAGACGGTCGGCGCCAAGGGCATGGAGCCCATGGTCGCCGGCACCCTGGAACGCTGGTTCACCGCGCCCTTCCGCGCGCGCCGTCGCGACGTGATGGAGCGCGTGGGCGCCATGATCCGGAGCACGCCGCCGGCCGGCTATGTGGGCTGTTGTCACGCCATTCCCAAGATCAACGTCACCGGCCGACTCAAGGAGCTCCGCTGCCCGACGCTGGTGGTCGTGGGCGAGGAGGATCCGGGTACGCCGGTGGAGATGGCGCGGGAGATCCACGCGGCCCTGCCGGGTTCGCAGCTGGCCGTGCTGCGCTCCGCCTCGCATCTCGCCAACGTCGAGCAGCCCGAGGAGTTCAACCGCGCGCTGCTGAGCTTTCTCGACAAGGCCTCGGGGCAGAGCGCGCTGTAGCAGGCCGGATCGCGACGAGATGGCGACGAAGCGGCCGGGTCGCGCATGGATCCGGCCGCTCCGGCTCGGCTGCGGCCTCGTCCTCTACTTCTATCTGCTCACCCACTTCACCAACCACGCCCTCGGTCTGATCTCGCTCGACGCCATGGCGAGCGGACGGGAATGGTTCCTCGCCCTCTGGCGCAATTCGCTCGGCACCGTCGCGCTCTACGGCGCGCTGATCGTGCACTGGCTGCTCGGCCTCTGGCTCATCTACCGTCGGCGCACCCTTCGCATGCCTGTCTGGGAGGCGACCCAGATTTTCCTCGGTCTCGCCGTGCCCCCGCTGCTGGCCTCCCACGTGGTGGGCACCCGCCTCGCCAATTCCCTCTTCGGCGTTGAGGACTCCTATACACGTCTGCTCCTCACGTTCTGGGTGGTGAATCCCTGGGCGGGCTTCCGCCAGTCGGTGCTGCTCCTGATCGCCTGGATTCATGGCTGCATCGGTCTCCACTTCTGGCTGCGCCTGCGGCCGTGGTACCGGCGGAGCTTCGCGGTGATTCTGAGCGCTTGGGTCCTCGTTCCGGTGCTCGCGTGGCTCGGTTTCGCGGAGGCCGGGCACCACGTCGCCACCCTCGCCCGCGAGCCGGGATTCGCTCAGCGGGTCATGGCCGAGAGCCACATGCCGCTCGCGCAGGCGCGGGCTCGTCTCCAGGAAATCGAGACGCGCCTCGTGCGCACGACCTGGATTCTTCTCGCTGCGACGCTCCTCGCGCGCGCCGGCCGCGAGTTTGTGTCGCGGCGACGGTCGACGATCCGAGTGTCGTATCCGGGCGGGCAGTACGCGCAGGTGCCCCTCGGCTGGACGGTGCTCGAAGCGAGCCGCGCCGCCAGCATTCCGCATGCGTCCGTCTGCGGGGGACGCGGCCGCTGCTCCACCTGCCGCATCCGCGTGGCCGGAGACCCCATGGCGCTTCCCGCGCGGAGCCCGCAGGAGGAGCGCGTGCTGCAGCGGATCGGCGCGCCGCCTCCCGTGCGCCTCGCCTGCCAGCTGCGCCCCACCCGCGATCTCGCCGTCACTCCGCTGGTGGAGGTGGCGGCGGGGGCGGGGCTCGCTCTGGCCTCCGTAGGGTCGCGCAACGGGGAGGAGCGCGAGATCGCGGTGCTCTTCGCCGACCTGCGCGGCTTCACTCGGCTCGCCGAGCACAAGCTGCCCTACGACGTGGTGTTCTTCCTCAACCGCTACTTCGAGGCGGTGGGGCGTGCCATTGCAGCGGCGGGCGGTATCGCCAACCAGTACACGGGCGACGGCGTCATGGCCCTCTTCGGCGTGGAGAGCGGCCCCGAGCTAGCGTGCCGCCAGGCGCTCCAGGCCTCGGGCGCCATGATCGCCCGCGTGGAGGAGCTCGGTCGCTCCTTCGGCGCCGAGCTCGGCGAGCCGCTTCGCCTGGGCGTGGGCATCCACACTGGCCCCGCCGTGGTGGGAGAGATGGGCTACGGCGAGACGCGCTACCTCACCGCGGTCGGTGACACCGTGCACGTGGCGAGCCGCCTCGAGGCGCTAACCAAGGAGTACCATTGTGATCTCGTGGTCTCGGAGCAGGTGATGACGCGCGCGGGGGTGGACGGCCGCGCGTATCCGCGCCACGAGCTGACGGTGCGGAACCGCGAGGCGCCGCTTCGCATCGTGGTGGTGGACGATGCGCGCCGCCTCCCGCTCGCCGCGGTCACCATGGAGGAACGAACATGAGCAGTCACGCGGGACCCGGGCCACAGGCCGACGCGTTGCCGCCCCCGCCCGAGCCGAGCTACGCGGAGCGGGCGCGGACCCTCGTCCATCTCGCGCGCTCGGGTGCGCTGTCCACGCTCTCTCGCCGGCAGCCGGGCCATCCCTTCGGCTCGGTCATGCCCTATGCGCCGGACCATCGCGGCGCGCCGCTGCTCCTCATCAGCAGCATGGCCATGCACACCCAGAACCTCGAAGGCGATCCGCGGGCGAGCTTGCTCGTGACTCAGCCAGGGTGGACCGACGATCCACTCGCGGGAGGCCGGGTGACGCTGGTGGGCCGCGCCCTGCGGGTGCCCGAGCCGGAGCGCGCCGCCGCGCGCGAGCGGTACCTCGTCCGGCAGCCAAGGGCTGCCTACTGGGTCGACTTCGAGGACTTCAGCTTCTGGCGTCTCGAGGTGTCGGACGTCTACTTCGTGGGCGGATTCGCGGCGATGGACTGGGTCACCGGTCCAGGTTACGCGGCGGCGGCGCCGGATCCCCTCGCCGACGCCGCCGAGGAGATCATCGCCCACATGAACCGCGACCACGCCGATGCGCTGGTGACCCTGGCGCGAGCCCACACGGACGCGGCCGCCGAGGAGGCGACCATGCTCTCGGTGGACCGCCTCGGTTTCCGCGTCCGCGTCAGAAGCGGCGAGCGCATCCACGGCGCGCGCATCGCGTTCCCGCAGGAGGTGAGCACGCCCGAGGCCTGCCGCACCGCGCTCATCGAGATGCTCGGCCGCGCTCGGCGCGGCGCTCAGTAGTCCTTCGGATCCAGCCAGTCGCGCAGGCCGTCGCCCGCCAGGTTGAAGGAGAGAGCGAGGGAGAAGATGGCCAGCCCCGGCCACCACGCCATCCACGGCGCGGTTTCCAGGAACTGCTGGGCGGTGTTCAACATGGTGCCCCAGCTCGGCCGCGGGGGCTGCACGCCCAGCCCCAGGAAGGAGAGGATCGCCTCTGCGATGATGGCGCCGGGAACAGACACGGTGGCCTGCACGAGCAGCGCGCTGCTGATGTTGGGCAGGATGTGGCGCGCCATCACCCGCAGGTCGCCAGCGCCTAGGGCCCGCGCGCCGTGGACGAAGTCCTCCTCCCGGGTGGAGAGCACTAGGCCGCGGGTGAGCCGGATGTACGTCGGCGTCGCTCCCACGCCGATGGCCACGGTGGCATTGATGAGCGAGGGGCCGAGGATGGTCACGAGCCCGATGGCGAGAATCAGGAAGGGGAAGGATAGCCATGCATCCGTGAGGCGCATGATGAGCTGGTCGAAGACCCCGCGGTAAAAACCGGCGACCAGCCCCGCGGGCACCCCGATGACCATGGCGAGGAGGATGGAGAAAACGCCTGCCTGCATGGAGATGCGCGTGCCGTAGATGACGCGCGAGAGCACGTCGCGGCCAAGATCATCCGTGCCGAAGGGATGCGCCGCGCTCGGTCCCTTCCGGATCGCGCTCCAGTCCGTGTGCAGGGGATCATCGGGGGCGATCCAGGGGGCGCCGACAGCCAGCAGCACGTAGAAGAGCACCACCGCCGCGCCCACGAGGGCGGGAGGCCGCCGCGCCGCCCGTCGCCACGCCCGCACGAGTGACGATGGGCTCGTCTCGCCCGCGAGAACGACGGAGGCCGTCGCCACCACACTGCCCTCAGGCGGCATCGGCGGCGCCCTTGACGCGGATGCGAGGGTTCAGCAGCGAGTATGAGATGTCCACGAGCAGGTTGATCAGCACGTACGCGCTCGCCGTGATCAGCACCACGCCCTGCACGAGCGGGTAGTCGCGGGTGAACACGGACTCCACGATGAGCCGGCCAAAGCCGGGGACCACGAAGATCTGCTCGGTCACCACGGCCCCGCCCATGAGCGCGCCCATCTGCAGGCCGAGGATGGTGACCACGGGAATGAGCCCGTTGCGAATGGCGTGGCGGAAGATCACCGCCCGGCGGGGAAGACCCTTGCTGTAGGCGGTGCGGATGTAGTCGGCGCCAAGCACGTCGATCATGCTGTTGCGCGTCTGCCGCATGAGGACGGCGCCCAGAGTTGCCCCCAGCACAAAGGCGGGCATGAGCATCCGCGTGAGATTGCCGACGGGATTCTCCCAGAGGGGCACGAAACCCGAGGCGGGGAGCCAGTGCAACCGAACGGAGAGGAGGAGGATGAGCATGATGCCCAGCCAGAAGCTCGGCACGGAGAGGCCGCACAGCGACAGACTGTTGGCGAGATAGTCCCAGATCGTGTTGCGCCGCGCCGCGGACAGGACACCCACGGGAATGGCGATACAGAGGGCCACGAGAATAGACAGACAGGCGAGCTCCACCGTGACAGGCAGCTTCTTGCCCACCGTAGCCACCACCGTCTCGCGGGTGCGGATCGATTCCCCGAGGTCGCCGCGAAGGGCGAGGCCGACCCAGCGTAGGTACTGCACGGGGAGGGGATCCGTGAGGCCGTACTTCGCGCGGATCTCCGCGAGCCCCGCCTCGTCGGCCTCCGTGCCCGCCATCACCCGGGCGGGATCGCCGGGGATCATGCGCACGCCCGTGAAGACGATGACGCTGATCACGGCGAGCGTGACCACAGAGATGGCGAGCCGCTGGAGGAGGTAGTCGAGCACGGCGCTTCAGGCGGCCGGCCCCGCGCAGGAGCCGCGGGGAACGGGCCGCCTCCGGAGCGCTACTGCCAGGACACGCCCTTCAGGCGGATGAGCCCGTCCGGCACCGCCTTGTAGCCTTTGAGATTCTTGGGATACGAGACGATGTAGTTGAGGTGATAGAGGTACAGGATGTTCCGCCGCGCGAAGGCGAACTTGTCGATGGCT